>CAINWC010000051.1 GCA_903854305.1 uncultured Pseudomonadota bacterium
CACCGTATCGTTGCCCGCCAGGGCCTTATGAACGGGCGGCGCAGGTGGCTTATTACCTTAAAAATAATAAGCCGAAATCAAAAGTTATTGTATTAGATGCGAATGCCGAAATTATCTCTAAAAAAGGCTTGTTCACTAAAGTCTTCAATGAAATGTACGCTGGTATCATTGATTATCGCCCCAATAATACCTTGGTTGATGTAGATGTTGCCACGAAAACAGTTAAAACAGAATTTGATTCAGTTCGTGCCAATGTGTTAAATATAATTCCGCCACAGCGTGCTGGAAAACCAGCGCAGATGACGAGTATTCGTGGCCAGCTTATTGGGCTTAATAATGTAGATAAACGTTGGTGTGAAGTGGATTTTTTAAGTTATGAATCTAAATTAGCGGCAAATGTACATGTGATTGGCGATGCGGTTTCTGCGGCATTACCTAAGTCTGCGCATATGGCCACTAACCAAGCCAAAATCTGTGCAAATGCGATTGTGCAATTGATGACAGGCCAAGCGCCAGATTCTGCGCCCGTATTTGCAAATACCTGTTACAGCTATGTGACGGATAAATCCGCGATGCATGTGGCAAACGTATATCGCTATGACGAAACTAAAAAAATCATGGTATCTGCTGAAGGCGGTGGTGTATCTATGAGCCCAAGTGATAAAGAGGGTGCTTATGCCGTTGCTTGGGCGCAGAATATTTGGGCTGACACGCTAAGCTAGTTTCCAGTTTTTGTTGTTTATAAGCATCTATGTTAAAAAATATCACATGCCAAAAATCGTCTTAATAATTGGAAGTGCAAAGGATGCAATAAGAGCGAGTAGCTGGAGCAAAGACATTTTTAGCAAAATCGTGGCAATCAATAATGCATGGAAAGTGCGCGATGATTGGGACTGTTTAATTCATCCAGAAGATTTTCCGCTAGAAAATAGACCGCAGTCTTTATCTGGTTTTCAAACCATCATTACCGCCAACGATTATGTGCCAATTCAAAACATTTATGGCGGCTTTGTGTATGCGGGTGGCACGATGGCATTTACCGCTGCCTACTGGGCATTAGGCACGTTAAAGCCAGATATTCTTGCTTTTATTGGTTGTGATATGGTGTATCCCACAACAGGTGAAGCGACGCACTTTTATGGCATAGGCGTTGCCGACCCGCTTAGAGATGATGTTACTTTACAATCACTGGAAGCGAAGTCAACGAGGTTATTTTACTTAGCAGCACAACAAGAATGTTTATGTATCAATCTATCGACCGAAATGCAATCTAGAATGGTTTTCCCACGAGTCTCTATTGCAGCACTTGAACAGTTTAATAAGCGCGATTATCAAAACCATGCAGGCATTGTTGGTCAAATGTTTGATATGCCCCATATTGATCAGGCCCTCAAGCGAGAGCAGGAGTTAGCGTTTTATATTGAATCTGGCCGTTATTGGGAGCACTTAGATACCATTTGCCCAAGAGAACTTTCTGTTCTAGATGATTTATGGATCAATGCACTGGTTTCCGAGGCCTGGCGCCCCAATATCGATTATAAATATCAGCGAGGAGTTCACCATGAAATGTACGATGAAATTCACTTTTAAGCACTTGGCAATCCTATTTTTCACGGCATTCACCGTCTCAGCCAGCGTGCAAGCTGCAGAGTCTAAATCAAACACTTTGCTATATATCAGTCCTAGCGATTACAAATACAGCGTGCATTTGTTACATCCCTATTATGACTATTGGTTTGAACAAGGACCATTGGTTGCGCCTATTGCTTTAGCAGCGCTGAAAGCAAAGTTGGGTGACGTAGACCTATGTAAAGCCAATGAAACGGCAGATACAATCATCCGTATCAAACCATACTTATTTTACAATCCGCAGTTGCGTGTTTATCACAGCAAGTTGGTGGCCACTGTTTATTCCGGTGGGGGTAATGTATTGGGCTCTTATGTGGGTAAGGCGCAGCAGCAAGGATTCAATAGTGTAGATGTGGGTATTAAACTTCACTTGAACAAGGTATATACCTTAGCGATGCAAGACCTGATGATTAAGTTACAAGTTAATCAGTTACCTGAAGGTGCAAAGGCTGAAGCCAAGCTGCCTTGCGGTATCATTGGTGTGCAAGAGGAAACTAAATTCAATTTCTATTGAGATGATCAATCACCAAACTATCATGTAGTGAAACATGCGATTTAAAGGTAGCGTCAGGGTAAGCTAAACAGCGAGGTAAATGTCCTTCACTTTATCTAATGGCGCTTAACTAATTCTGACATAGTTAAATAATCAGGTTTAATTTGGATGTTTTTTTTTGATGTATTTACTACCTCGTTTCAATGATGTCTAAACGACTTACGCCTATGGCTATCACGCTGATATATGGCGTGTTTGCAAGCGTATGGATATTATTCTCAGATCAATTGGTCATGGGGTTATTCAGCGATCCTGCCCAAATTCTATTTGCCAGTACATTTAAGGGATGGTTGTTTGTCGCGGTGACTAGCGGCATTTTGTACCTGGGGCTAAATAGTCTGATCGTTAATCAACGCGTTGAAATCAAGACGCAAGCAGTTAACATTGCACAACAGTCAGCGAGCAAGCTAACGCTTATTTTTATTGCGCTGGCGTTAATTGTGCCGTTGATTGGCGTTGCTTTCGTCAAAATTCAAACGCCGCAAATTGAACATGATGCATATAACGATCTACAGACTATTTCACGATTAAAAGCAGAGCAGATTGAAAACTGGCTAATAGAGCGACATGGAGATGCTGAAGAGCTAAAAGCATCGGCCATGTTAGATCCCCGCTTATATAAGCTTATTCAAGGCAATGCAGACAAACAAGAAACGCAAGCAATACTGGATCGGTTTCAACGGCTACGCAAGAATTATGCTTACAACTCTATTCTGTTGGTTGATCGTCATGATCATGTATTATTGAGTCAGGGTGCTAATTTAGACATCACGCCATCTGTAAGCGGCTCGATTGCGCTGTCAATGCGTAGTCAACAAATACAATTCAGTAAATTTTTTGGCGATAAAGCAGATCAAGCCCAATTGGATTGGGTTGTCCCTGTACTTGTTTCCGATGCCCAAGGCGAGCATGCCGTCGCTGTCATTATATTAAGAGCGGTGGCTGATCAGTTCTTGTACCCCCTCATTCAAACATGGCCGACCGCAAGCGCTAGCGCTGAAACTTTATTAATTCGACGCGATGGCCAGTTTGTTGAATATCTCAACAGATTGCGTCATGATCACCGCCCGGCACTGACATTAAGACTGCCCGCCAATAGCTTACCTCCCTTACCTGCCGCAGTGGCAGTGAATGAAGCTCGCCCTAGTATAGTAAGTGGTAAAGATTATCGCGGCGTAGAGGTGTTGGCGGCTTATCGACCAGTCGTTGGCACAGACTGGCATATTGTTGCCAAAGTCGACCGTGCCGAAGTGATGGCTCCGTTGTGGCATACTTTATATTGGATTGGTTTGATGGCGTTTGCTGCCGTGGCTACTGTCATGCTGGCACTGCTGTTGTTGTGGCGACAACAACGAGCAATACAGCGCATGGCATTGCTGGCACTCAAGGATGAAGATAATCAGCTGATTAACACGCTTGCTGATAACTCAACGGATGCTATTTATGTAAAAGATCTGGAGGGCCGATACTTGCTGGTCAATCAGGAAACGGCAAGGGTTTTAGCTAAAACTGCCGAACAGATCTTGGGGCAAGATGATACTGCGACCTTTCCGCTAGAGGAGGCTAAGGTTGTCCGCGCCAACGACCTTCGTGTTATCGCAGAGAACCAGATTATTACGCATGAGGAAAAACTTACAACCGCTGATGGCGAACGCGTATACCTTGCCACTAAAGGCCCAATGCGCGATGGTAACGGGTTTGTCATCGGCATTTTTGGTATATCACGCGATATTACTGAGCGCAAACAAGCTGAGAATACGCTGAAGCGATCTGAAGAGCGATTGCAGTTGGTGTTAAGAGGATCCGGCGACGCGCCTTGGGACTGGAATCTAGAAAGTGGTGATCTGTATTATTCGCCTCGCTGGTGGGCAATGCTAGGTTATGTTGCAGATGAACTGCCGACTGGCACGAGCTTATGGGAGCATATCGTACATCCTGATGACCAGCTACGCGTAGATCAAGCTTTTGACGATGTGATAAAGGCTAATTTAGACACTTATGATATCGAATTTCGTCTGCAACACAAAAGAGGCCACTATGTGCCAGTGCTTTCGCGAGGTTTCATTCTGCGGGATGCTGGAGGTAAACCAATACGAGTATCTGGCACAAATACAGACTTAACCGAGCGCAAGCAAGCTGAAGAAAAGCTGCAACTTTCAGCAAGTGTATTTAGTCATGCCCGCGAAGGGATTATGATTACTGACGCCAGTAGTACCATTATTGAGGTGAATGATGCCTTTACTAGAATTACTGGCTTTAGCCGAGAAGATGCCTTGGGTAAAATGCCTAACATTCTAAGTTCTGGACGTCAGGGAAAAGAGTTTTATGCCGCAATGTGGGCAGATTTGCACGATAAAGGTCATTGGTATGGTGAAGTATGGAACCGTAGGAAGAATGGCGAGATCTATGCAGAAATTCTTACTATTAGCGCCGTGCGGGATGCTTTGGGTGTTACCCAGCAGTATGTGGCGCTTTTTTCAGACATCACTGCGCTCAAAGAGCATGAAAGTCAACTTGAGCATATTGCGCACTTTGACACACTAACAGGATTGCCTAATCGTGTATTGCTGGCTGATCGTTTGCGCCAAGGGATGACTCAGGCACAACGACGCAATCAAAGACTGGCCGTTGTTTTTCTTGATCTTGATGCTTTTAAAATTATTAATGATACACACGGTCATGCCGCTGGTGACCAGCTGTTAAAAACTGTTGCCAATAGAATGAAGATGGCATTACGCGAGGGTGATACGCTCGCCCGCTTAGGTGGTGACGAGTTTGTCGCGGTATTACTTGATTTAGATAATACCGATGCCAGTGAGCCGATGCTCAGTCGATTGATTGATGCTGCGGCTCAGCCGGTGTATCTCGATGGTTTGGTGCTACAGGTTACCGCCAGTCTCGGCGTTACGTTTTACCCGCAAGCAGACGATGTAGACGCCGACCAACTATTACGCCAAGCCGATCAGGCGATGTATTTGGCAAAGCAAGAAGGTAAAAATCGCTATCAAATCTTTGATGCAGAACAAGACCGTAATGTGCGTGGCAACAACGAAAGTCTGGACCGTATTCGTCGCGCGCTGACTGATCATGAATTTGTGCTGTATTACCAGCCAAAAGTGAATATGCGTAATGGTACGGTGATTGGTGCCGAGGCACTTATACGCTGGCAACATCCAGAAAAAGGACTGCTGCCCCCAGTGGTATTTTTGCCTTTGATTGAGGAGCATCCGCTGGCGATTGAAGTGGGTGAGTGGGTGATTGATACCGCCCTGACACAAATAGGCCTTTGGCAGGCCGCTGGGTTAAATATCCCTGTAAGCGTTAATATTGGGGCATTACAACTACAGCAAGTCAATTTTGTTCAGCGGCTTAAAGCCATTTTGGATGCACATCCAGACGTCAGAGCTGGCGATTTGGAGCTGGAAATCTTAGAAACCAGTGCGCTTCAAGATGTTGCACAGGTGTCAAAAATCATTAAGACATGCCAGGAATATGGGGTAAGTTTTGCTTTAGATGATTTTGGTACAGGTTATTCGTCGCTCACTTATCTGAAACAATTGCCAGTGGCACTACTCAAAATTGATCAAAGCTTTGTGCGTGATATGTTAGATGACCCTGATGATCTAGCCATTCTTGAAGGTGTAATTAGTCTAGCGGCGGCTTTCCGCCGAGAGGTGATTGCAGAAGGCGTAGAAACTATAGAGCACGGCACGGTGCTGCTACAACTTGGTTGCGAACTTGCTCAAGGTTACGGCATTGCGCGTCCGATGCCCGCACAAGAATTGCCTCACTGGTCTTTAAAGTGGAAACCTGATGCCGCATGGGTTGGGCAGGCTGCAATCAGCCGCGATGATTTAACGCTAGTGTATGCGGCGGTAGATCATCGTGCTTGGATTTCTGCTATCGTAAATCACATTAAGGGTGAACGTGAATTACCGCCACCGCTGGATTGCCACGAATGTCGATTCGGTAAATGGCTGGGTTCTGAGCGCGTCCTAGTCTATGTTGAGCAATCAGCCTACCAAGCAATCGTGATTGTGCATCAACAGGTGCATGCGTTGGCAGAAGAATTGCTGAAACTCAAAAACAGCGGTCACAATTCGGAGGCGCTTGAGCGCTTGAACGAACTTTATGTGCTTAGAGATGATTTGTTAAAGAAATTGAAGCATTTAAAAAGGTAATATGTAAATCCTACATTTTGTTGAATGCTGCGTTTGACTGCCCACAAAGGTTGAATCTTTTTGGTTTGATTGAGCCTAATTGTTTATAATTGTGGCGCTATGAAATTAAATCAGCACTCAATTTAACTCAGAGAATAGACCATGAAAAAAAATGTTTTAGTCAGTGTATTTATGGTGGCATTAATAAGCACTGGTTGTGCCAACGCACTTAAAAGTAGCCCTGCTGCGATGCAAAAAATCACAGGCTTAAAAATGCCGGAATCTGTTGTTCAGGCTAAAAATGGCAAAATTTATGTGTCTGAAATTAACGGGTTTGGCAAAGATGGCGATGGTCAAATTACCATTATTGAAAATGGCAAGCCGCGCGTATTTGCAACAGGGCTAGACGACCCAAAAGGCTTGGCGATTATCGGTCAGTATTTATACGTAGCTGATAATAAACGGGTTTTAAGAATTGAGCTGGCTGGTGTGAAGCAAGGGCAGGTGCAAGTGTTTGCTGCCGCAAATGCATTTCCTGAAACGCCTTTGTTTTTAAATGATTTAGAACCCGATATTGCCGGCAATCTATATGTCAGCGATAGCGGCGACCTTAAAGGCAACGGCGGCGCAATCTACAAAATCAGCCCACAAGGCAAGGTGACGCTGGTCATCAATAGTAAGCAAGACCCTCGTGTATTAGCGCCAAATGGTTTACTTATGGATGATTCTGGCGACGTGATCATGGAAGTGGATTTTGCTTCTGGCATTTTATATAGCTACAACATGAAAACTAAAGTGTTCAATGACGTGGCTCAAGGCTTTGGTGGCGGCGATGGTTTAGTGCATCACTCAAACGGAAGCATGTTTGTCAGTGATTGGTTAAACGGTAAAGTATTTAGCGTTAACCTTGCCGGCGATGTGAAAGAAATAAAGTCAGGCTATCAATCAGCGGCTGATATAGCGCTGACGAAAGATGAGAAATACCTCATGGTGCCCGACATGAAAGCTGGCGAATTAGACTTTATTCCTCTGCAATAACGGCTAGTATTAGTAAGTACATATTCGTCCCAGTAATTAATGACTATACCAACGCTAGCTTTAGAACTCCGCCAATCAGCCTTGGATTTATTGGAGGAAACTAGTCCTGCGATTAAGTCTAGGGCAGTCACTGCACTTGCCTCTGCTTGGCAGCAAGGTGAAATCACTCTGGATGCCAACAAGGCCATGCTCGAGGCAGCGACTATCCCCGGGCGACCAGAAAAGCCAACGTTAATCGCACCGTTACTGGTGAAGCGTCGCGCCATGAATACCGTAGAAGGCCGTGCTGCCTTGGTGCATGCGCTTACCCACATTGAGTTTAACGCGATTAATCTGGCCTTGGATGCAATATGGCGGTTTAGCGATATGCCCGAGCAATATTATGCCGATTGGCTCAAAGTGGCGGCAGAAGAAGCTTATCATTTCAATCTGTTAAATGCGCATTTGCAATATTTGGGTTTTAATTATGGTGATTTTGACGCGCATAACAGCTTGTGGGAGATGGTAGATAAAACCAAAGGTGATGTGTTGGCGCGTATGGCTTTAGTGCCGCGCACCATGGAAGCCAGAGGCTTGAATGCCTTGCCGGCACTTCGAGCCAAGCTTGCACAAGCCGGCGATATGCTAGCCGCTGATATTCTGGATATCACCTTGCGTGATGAGATTGGTCATGTGTCAATTGGTAATTACTGGTTTAATTATCTATGTGAACAAAAAGGCTTAAAAGCAATCACTACCTTTGTGCAGTTATGCAACGAATATGTAGCACCAAAGTTACGTGGCCCCTTTAATTTAGAGGCTAGGCGTGAAGCTGGATTTACCGAAGAAGAGCTGGCTAGCTTGGCTGCAAATTAATATAGCTTACTTTGTGTTGGCTCGCTAATTTAATCAGGTGGTCAGCAAACTAATTACGCCATCTAATCCCACATAATTAAGCGCATAAGTCGCTTGCGCCTGTACAACAGGTTTTGCATGATAAGCAATG
>CAINWC010000052.1 GCA_903854305.1 uncultured Pseudomonadota bacterium
ACTGAGCGTAAGCAGGCAGAAAATAACTTACGCATTGCCGCGACTGCATTTGAATCTCATGAAGGCATGATCGTGACTGATGATAATAAAATCATTCTTAGAGTCAATAAAGCCTTTACCAAAATTACTGGATATTCGGCAGAAGAAGCCGTGGATTGTTGGCGCGCGTTTAAAATTACCCAGGTGTGCGCGTTATAGAATTACCCAGGGTGAAGGTCGTCTAAAATGACGAGCCTGTTGATAAGTGTATCGCATTTATGCAGAATAAGTAGCGTGTTGAAGTGTTTTTAGGCGACCTCAACACGCAGCTAATTAAAGTTACGGTAACAAATAATAATGCGTCAAGATTTACGAATGCCCGCTTTTAAAAAGGATCACTCTTTTCACGTTTCTTTTGTTCTCGCGCCTTGATGCGAGATTTGGCGGTATCACTACTGTGACGGAAGCGATAGGACTCGTTTCCCGTTTCCACGATATGGCAGTGATGCGTCAGTCGATCTAATAATGCGGTCGTCATCTTGGCGTCACCAAAGACGTTCCCCCACTCGCTGAATGTCAGATTCGTGGTGATCATCACGCTGGTATGTTCGTAGAGCTTGGATAACAAGTGAAACAGCAATGCTCCACCCGTCTGGCTAAACGGCAAATAACCCAGTTCGTCAAGAATGACCAAATCCATCCGCATCAGGGCAAATGCCAATTTGCCAGCCTTGCCTGCAGCCTTTTCCTGTTCCAGTAAATTGACCAAATCAACGGTTGAATAGAAGCGCACACGCTTACTGTGTTTGGTAATACCCGATATGCCGAGCGCCGTTGCCAGATGCGACTTACCCGTGCCAGTACCACCAATGAGTACAACGTTATGTGCTCCATCAGTAAATGAGAGATCGGCCAACTCCATCATCAAACTACGATCCACTTTTGCGTGATCAAAGTCGAATCCAGCCAAGTCACGGTGCACTGGAAACTTGGCTGCCTGTATTTGGTAACGAGTAGAGCGCATTTCCCGGTCTGTATGTTCTGCCTCCAGTAAATGTTCAATCAACCATCTGGACGATTCAACCGTGGACAGCGTTCCTTGCGCCATGATGTCGCTCCATGCATCCACCATGCCGTGCAAACGGAGGGCTTTCAGTTCATCGCCGACGTTACGCATGGATCACCTCCTCACGTAAGCTGTCATACCGCTCAGTATCGGCAATGGGTGGTTCTGCCACCTGTAAGGTAGTCTCGACTTGCTCGGGCAACGTTGCCGATTTGAGGCGACTGATGACATTCTCAATATGCTCAGCACTTGGATTGCCTGATTCCAACACGAGCTCCACAGCCACCAACACTGCTTCCAATCCAAACTTGGGGACGGTAGATAGCACTCTAGCCATGATGCGGTCACCACCATCACGTTTAAGTAGCAGACTGCGCAGTTGCTGCAACGGCGCTGGCAAATCGGCGAACGGCGCACCGTTCCTCAATGCACCAGGCTTTCTTTCAATCAGCGGAATGTAATGTTGCCAGTCGTATTGGGTTCTATTGCGATCAAAGTGACGAGAATGACTAGCTACCACCGCATCGTGGGCGACGAAATCAAGGCGTTCTGGGTAGGTGCGGATACTGACCATTTGACCGACCAGTTCACACGGTACCGAGTAACGGTTACGATCCTCAATCACTAAGCAGGTGCTGGAAACCTTACCTAATGTTTCTGTATACCCATCAAATGGCGTGACCATCGGCATCAGGCTGGGTTGTTCATGTTCGAGCATTTCAGCAATGGTGAGATCCTCAAATTCTGGGTGGCGCAATTCCTGCCAGAGAGCCTTACAGCGTGCCAGTAGCCAAACATTGAGTTCAGCAAAAGAGCCAAACTGTTCTTTGGCCGCTTCCTGCCAGATACGCCTGCGACTATCTTGTACGTTCTTCTCAACAACACCTTTTTCCCAACCGCTGGCAACATTGCAGAAATCTGGATCAAACAGGTAATGTGAGGCCATAGCGCTAAATCGCCTATTGACGGTGCGTAGCTTGCCTTTGTTGACCTTGTCGACAGCCGTCTTCATGTTGTCGTAGATACCACGCCGCGTAATGCCGCCTAATGCAGTAAATGCGCAGGTGTGGGCATCGAATAACATTTCGTGGCTTTGCGTGGGATAAGCTTGTACTACAAAGGCTCGACTGGCACATAGCTTTAAATGTGAAGCCATGATCTTGCGCCAGACGCCGCCTATGAGTAGATGTTCTTCACTCCAGTCAAATTGAAAGGCTTCACCCAATTCAAAATGAAGTGGCACAAAGGCTTTAACCATTGCATATCCGCCACTCTGACGCCAGTGGCGGATAAACTCGGTGACGCGACTGTAGTCACCGTCAAAGCCAGATAGTTGTAATTCGCTAAAGAGTTTTAATGCGGTGCGCCTATCCCGTTTTAGGCGCCTTGCATCTATTTCCAGTGCTTTGGTGAGTTGCGTTGCATAGGGGGCAATCTTTGTGTTCATAAAAGTACGTCGCCGATATTTAGGCTCCGTTCCTTCAGCCGCTTTCAGCCAACCTCTGACAGTTTTGCGCGTCAGTCCAGTGCGTCGCTCTATCTCTGATAACGATAGCCCATCGCGGTAATACATACGTCGAATTATTCCTAAATCTTTCATGGTGATCATCTCCTGTTAATCCTGCTCATTAAAAGAGCAGGTAGGTTAATCACCCTGGGTAATTTTAGGCGCGCACTAGTTGCTTATTTTGGGTAGTTTTAATTGCGTACCAACATGTAGAGCCTATGGGTGGCCGAACACCATCGATCATTGCCGTTTTGGTATGTAATAACGCCCCATGTCGCTCATATGTTTTAACGTTAGCATTTAACAACTCATCATAATAAGTACTTGAGGCATAAAACACCAATGTTGAATCTGTTTTTTCAGGTAATAATAACTTCACGTCCACACCACGCTGAACGGATTCTTTCAAGG
>CAINWC010000053.1 GCA_903854305.1 uncultured Pseudomonadota bacterium
ATAAGCCAAAATGTTTACATTTAGGCGTTACTCTTTGGTTAGATTGTTTCAGCACCTCAACCACATTGGCCACTTCGTAGCTCGGTTTGATGCGGTGCGATTGAAACGTGACTTTTTCCTTAGGCAAAGCGCCGTCGATAAAGATAGTTTTACCCTCTAAATGCGTTACGCCGCGCCCTTCTTGGTCAAGGGACTCAATAATAGCGTGCTTGATTTCTGGAATAACGGGAACTTGATTGCGATTTCTGGAGCGACGTGCCATGAGATAAAACCTGTTTTCAGTAAGGGTGAGATTTTAACGCATTATGGCGCATTAAGTTTGCACACTTCAGGTGCGGCTGTGTTCGGACTACAAATTTAAAGTTATTTCCACGCGGCCAAAAATGCTGGCCAATGCACTAAAGTTGGATTCTCTTGCATATAGCTAGTTAGGGTATCGCGCACCAAGGCGACTTCGGCATCATAGGCGCCTTGGCTCAATTGCCCACGCATTAGCTTGAAGCGCAAAAATACCAAATGTGTATTCGCCACATCGGTCTCGCAATAATTGCGAATATCTTCAATGCCGCCTGCATGATAAGCATCCCACACTTTGCTGCCATCCATGCCCAGCTTGCCGGGAAAGCCACACAACTTGGCGATATCATCCAGCGGGGCATTGGCGTGATGGTTAAACATCGCCAAAGTATCCATTAGATCTAAATGGCGCGTGTGGTATCGGCTAAGGTAATTATTCCACTTAAATTCTTTGTCATCTTCACCTAGATTCCAATAGCGGCTGGCATTAATGCCGTGTATCAGGCTGCGATAATGCAACACAGGCAAATCAAAACCACGTCCATTCCATGAGATGATTTGCGGTGTATATTGATCTATGCCATCAAAAAAACGTTGAATGATTTCAGCTTCGGAAGAATTGGCATCACCCAATGTCCACACTTTAAAGTTTTCACCCTCGCGCAACGCACATGAAATCGCGCAAATACGATGTTGATGCAGCGGCAAAAAATCTGTGCCATTTTGTTGGCGACGTTGATGTAAAGCAATATTGGCAACATCTTCTGCAGAAGTATCAGGGGGTAAATCATACAAAATACGAAGGCCATCAGTATCCGGGATGGTCTCAATGTCGAAAACTAGCGTAGGTGTCATGTGCTAAAGAACTTAATCATTTATAAAAAAATCAATTGAATTACTTTTTAACCCAGCCGCCATCTTGCTGAAAATACCAGCCACTTTGTGCTTTATCTATCCAACGGCCGGCAAAGGTATTACGCACTTCACCCTGCCATTCTGGATGACCGTTACCAGCAGCGATTTCTTTGTAAAGTAAACTACGGTCGCTATTTTCTGCGGCCACAAGCGCATTAATGCCCTGCCTATCTTTTAATGGCAATGCCGTGGCATCACGTACTGCAATCAAACCATCTTTAGTTAAGCCAATCGCACCACTTGCATAATGTGGCGCAAGCTGGGCATGACGCGCTTGCATACTGCTTTTAAGCGCAGAAATAGCCGGCGTATTTACATCTAAATCGGCTGCCGCATTGACCCAACTGCTATTGAGTAAGGTAATGGCGACCACAAAAAAGCTGAATATAAATTTTTGCATGATGTTTCCTAAAATATGATTGGCAAACTACTTCGCAGGGGTTTCTGCTGGCTTGCTGGCAGGCACGGTTGCACCATCTTTTAATTGCCAAACTTCATCAATAATTTTATCCGCAGCTTTTTCTGCAGCCGCTGCAGGAAAGTAAATATTAATGGTTACACAAGCGGATACCGCTAACGTCAGTGCTAATAGACTTAAAATTTTGTTCATTTTCACCCTTTGGCCAATCAACTAACATCAATAATTATTTAACAATCATTTTGGTATTACTCGCCGTAATGCGTTTAATTCTACCCAGTAAGTCTTCTAAACTTACGCGTTGTGTAAAGCCATTCACATTCACAGATGGTATGCCTTTTCCCTTAACGATAATATACCCTGTTGGGGTTGACTCAACACCGCCCATTTCGCATATATCTTGACGTAATTTACAACTTAAACCGATTTTATCGTAATTAAATTCTTTAAAGAATCTTAAAAAAGTCCGTTGCACAGCGGCGGCAGCGCCTTCGCCACCTAATGCGGTGATGTTTTCTACCGCGCGTTGTGATATTTTTTTAAGATGCTTGCCTTCACTGGTATGAATATAGGCATCTAAATGTACAGGCTTCCAGTTTTCAAGCACCATATTTTTCACATCGCCGTCAAGCTTGCCTTCAATATCACCAAAGCTAAAAGTGCGCGTTAACTCACCTAAGTCCAAGTTGCGCATCAATAAATCTGCATTCAAGCGTGGCACTACACCTAATGGATCCTCAATTTTTAAATTATCCATGCCAATCGTGCCGTTGAATACATTAAAGGTCATGGCGCCATCCATACTGAGCTGCTTACCAGCATACGTGACTAATGGCACTTGCCCGGAAATTTTACCCTGCATCTTAGGCCAACCCATCGCTGTACTAAAATCAGTCATAGAGATTGGCGTTAAATTCATACGCAAATGCCAATACCAATTGTCGGCAATCATGGCGGCTGAAACGTCGGATAAATTCAGCGCACCGTCTAAAATCGGCAACGTGAGCTGTGGTGAGACGAATGAATATCGGTTGATTTCAGCATTAAGATTGGTATCACCCAATGGCATTTTGAGCAAATGGCCGCTTTTGTAATTGATGTTAATGGTTTTAGCATTATCATAATCCCAAGGCAGATGTGCGTTCATGTGCTTGAAGGCGAACTTACCATTCTTATCATCAACATTGGCGTCACGTAAGTTAAGCTCAAAGCTACGCGGCTCTAAATTTTTAATTTCAAACTGCCAATCGGCCTTGCCTGATACGTCCAGATTACCAAATACCGACTTTTCGACCATAGGCTTTAAAAAAACTGAATAAAGCCCGGCAAAATCAACATCTTTCGCACTCACTTTAATATCTTCTACGGTTTTTGTTTGCGTATTAATTTGTGCACTAGAGGTCATCTTACCTACCTCATTGACCATTAAGCTGGCATTCTCGATATTCAAAATCGGCGACTTGAACGTGCCGTTAATCTCAAACAGATTACCCGCTTTACCAAAGTAAAAAGGTTGCCAAAACAGTTCGCCTTTGGTCCAGCTAATTAAACCGTTCCACTGCCAAGTATTATTAACACTTTTGGCCGCCAGCTTCATCTGACCAGTGAGATTTTCACCGGCATGCAAGCCAGACTCATCACTAAAGCTGGCTGCATTGAATAAAATATCTGCGGAAAAATCGTTAGGAACACTGACGAAATGAATGGAGAACGGCGCTTTAACTTGCTTTGCGGTAAAGTGACCATCAAGGCAATCTATCTGACCGATTTTATCGGTATTAAATTGTCCGCAATTTAAATCGAACGGAATGAATGCTTTTTCGTTAATCGGTTTAACTTCAGCATGCAATTTAAGCGCAGGTGCTATACCTTTTAAATCTACTTGAAATTGTGCATTTTTAAGCTGGCCTGCGGGTGCATTGACTTCGCCTACTTGAATTTTTATGGCGCTAATAGCATAAGCATGCTGACAAACAATGCTTAACCAGACGACCAATAAAATCGATAACTGGCGAGGCATTTAAGCGGGATAAACCCCTGTAGAGAGGTAGCGATCGCCACGATCACAAACAATCGAAACGATGACTGCATTTTCTAAGGTTTTAGAAAGTTGCAAAGCCGCATATAAAGCGCCGCCTGATGAAACTCCGGCAAAAATGCCTTCTTCAGTGGCTAAGCGGCGCATGGTTTTCTCTGCATGAGCTTGCCCAACATAAATCAAATCGTCCACACGTTTCGCATCATAAATCTTTGGTAAATACTCTTCCGGCCATTTACGAATACCCGGAATCTGCGCGCCCTCTTCTGGCTGCACACCGATGATTTGCACATCAGGATTTTGCTCTTTTAAATAGCGCGAAACGCCCATAATCGTGCCCGTAGTACCCATGCTGGAAACAAAGTGCGTTACTTTCCCCTCTGTATCGCGCCAAATCTCTGGGCCTGTGCCCTCGTAATGCGCCTGTGGATTATCCATATTGCCGAATTGATCTAACACGATGCCTTCGCCCTCTGCCTGCAGCTTGTCAGCCACATCTCGTGCAAGCTCCATGCTGCCATCTTTTGGTGTCAACACTAACTCCGCACCATAAGCTTTCATGCTTTGGCGGCGCTCAATACTTTGATTATCGGGCATCACTAATATCATTTTATAGCCACGCATGGCCGCGACCATCGCTAAGGCAATGCCGGTATTGCCGCTAGTTGCCTCAATCAAGGTATCGCCTGGTTTGATTTCACCTCGCGCTTCTGCGCGTGTAATCATGCTGTAAGCGGGCCTATCTTTTACTGAACCCGCTGGATTATTGCCTTCTAGTTTCAGCAATATTGTGTTGCTAGTGTTGCCTGCCATGCGTTGCAGCTTCACCAACGGTGTATTGCCAATAAAATTATCTATCGTTTTGAAGTTCATACTTACTTTCTAATTAAGCTATTTCTAATCAAGCTATTTTTTAACTAAGCTATTTTTTTAACTAAACACAATGCATAAGCACCAAAGCTGACGAATGCAATCAGCGCTAATTGCGGAATACTAAGCCCTAAAAATGTCCAATCAATGGCAGCACAATCGCCAGTGCCACGAAACACCAAAGTCAGGGCTTTTTGTAGCGGAAAATTATCAAACATATAATCGAAACCCACGCCACAGTCTGCAATAATACTTTCGCGATGCGCTTGCAAATACCAATGTCGAATGGCTACACCAGCGCCACCCATCGCGGTAAGCACCTGTAATAAAGTGAATATTTTCTTCAGCATGGTCGCTGGCTTAATAAACGCCGCAATTAAAAACAACAACCCCAAGCTCATAAATATGATGCGCTGCGATATACATAGCGGACAAGGCTCTAGGTGATACTGCGTTTGTATGACTAATGCACTAGCCACCAAACCAAAACAGGCGAAAAAACCTAATAGATAGCCTGTTCTACCACTTAGCAATTGTTTGATCGTAGTTTGGATCATGGCGATTTACACTTATAATTGAATTAAGAAAACATTGTAATAGATAACGCATGACGACTGAACCAACTTTCTTGACTAATAAGCAGATTTTCACACCTAAGATCTTGACCGTAAGCGAGTTAAATCGTTTAGCTAATCAAGTGCTAACCCAAAGCTTTCCACTATTTTGGGTGTCTGGCGAGGTTTCTAACCTAACCCGTGCGGCAAGTGGGCATTGGTACTTTTCACTGAAAGATAGTGGCGCGCAGGTGCGCTGCGTAATGTTTAAAGGCCGCAACAGCTATTTAGATTGGACACCAAAAGAAGGTGATAAAGTTGAGGCGCGCTGCACAGTAACGCTTTACGAAGCGCGCGGCGACTTTCAGCTCTCGATTGAGTTTTTACAACGTGCAGGCCTCGGCGTGCTATTTGAAGCCTTTGAAAAACTCAAAGCAAAGCTTCAGCTTGAAGGCTTATTTGATGCTGCTTATAAAAAGCGTTTACCAGTACATCCCAAAAAAATTGGTATCGTCACCTCGCCAGATGCCGCAGCGCTAAGAGATGTGCTCACCACGCTCAAACGCCGCATGCCGAGTATTCAGATTGTAATTTATCCTACACCTGTACAAGGTAAAGGTGCTGCAGCATTAATTGCGGATGCTATTCAGCTAGCGAATAAACGTGCAGAATGCGATGTGCTGATTATTTGCCGTGGCGGCGGCAGCATTGAAGATTTATGGCAATTTAATGAAGAAATCGTCGCCAGAGCGATTGCCCAATGTTCAATTCCAACCATCAGCGGTATAGGCCATGAAACTGACTTTACCATTTGCTTCTTTGTCGCAGACATGCGCGCAGCGACGCCCACAGCAGCAGCTGAGCTAGCCACACCATCACGCGAAGGCATGCTCAATGCGCTTAACCAGTTAAAACAACAACTCACCAGAAACACACAATACTTGCTAAACCAGCGCGGGCAGGCGCTAGATTATTTAGCACGAAGATTGATCTCACCATTACAACAAATCGAGCAACAAAAAATACAACTGGCACAAATCAGCTATCGTTTAGATGCCAGTATTAACCAACAATTACAAACCAAACAATACAACTTGCTGCGTTTAAGTCAAAACTTACAGCACCTTAATCCGCAAGCGGTACTTACGCGCGGTTATGCATTTGTGCAAAATAAGTTTGGATCTATTATTAGTACAAGCGAGCAATTGCAAAGCGGCGATGAAGTCACACTTACTTTTGGGATAGGTTCAGCTGAAGCTAAAATCATCAAAACAATTACTTAACTTACTGATTTTTAGCACTCAACTTTACTAATACTGGTTTACTAATACAGGTACCCGAAAACTGTGATTGGTTTTACCGAAAACAACTAAATTGCATGACCTTTGCACGAAGCCAAATTGGCTGCAATTTAATGCAAAACCCCTCCCATCGCTTATAAGCGATGGGAGGGGTTTGTGGAATATAGCTAATGCAGATATTACTCGTCTGGGTCTATATATTCCTTAGGTAACAAGTGAGCAATCCCTTTATGGCAATCGATACAAGTTTTGCCTTCTACTTTTGCCTGAGCATGCATTTTTTGCGCTTTTGGCTTTTGTTTCTTAGCTTCCATATTGTCAAAATCGTGGCAATTACGACATTCGCGAGAGCCTGAAGCTTTCATGCGCGCCCATTCGTGCGTAGCCAGTTCCATACGGTGTGCTTCAAACTTTTCTGGTGTATCTACATAACCTGTAAGTGCACCCCAAACCTCTTTACTGGCCTGCATTTTACGCAGCATTTTATGACCCCAGTCTTTAGGTACATGGCAATCAGAACAAATCGCTCGCACACCGGTTCTGTTTTTGTAGTGGATAGTTTCTTTATACTCCTGATAGACATTGTCGCGCATTTCATGACAACCAATACAGAACTCTAATCGGTTGGTCTGTTCCAGCGCAGTGTTGAAGCCACCCCAGAAAATAATGCCTGAGAAAAAGCCAACCACAAGCAATGCCAGCAGTGAATATTTGGCAGTCGGCCGCTTTAGGCAACCCCAAGTGCGTTTAATCAAGCTAGGTTTGTTGTTCATTTTATTCTCCCACTTTTTTAAGTATTTATTTGAATGTATAAGTATATGTTGCAGTAACTATACTCACAGCATAGCTTGGTAACTGCTCATTAGTTGGTAAGTTGCTAGTACCAACGTAACCAGTTTGGTAAGCGTTGTATAAATAATCGTTGCTATTGAGTTTTTGGAACATATAACCCAATGTAACCTTATTTGACTTATCAATCTGATATTTGCCCGTAACATTAATACTAAGAAGTTTATTCTTGATATCTGGTGTATCACCACAGGTCAGCGAAGCTGCGCTGCTGCAGGTTGGTGCAGCTGCTGTTGGAATGTAGTACGGAACTTGAGTCGAATAGCCACTTCTATTTATAGAATAAGTCAAAACGCCTGCAAGCTCTAGTTTTCCACTCATTAACCCTTTTTGTAGGGCTGACAATCCGACAGTTACGTCGTCATCATTAAGTTGGTTGGTCCAAAGCCCGCCACCCACTGTAGGCGTGGCCGCCAAGACTCCAGGGGTTGGCAATCGACCACTTTCACTCAACAAATCTCTCTGCCTTCTTTGCAAGCTCATATAGGCTGATGCAGTGCCATTTTCAGAGTAGCTGTATGTTGCATCTAGATTTGTGCTCCAAGTATTGCCTTGTTGCACGCCTAGTGTTGAATCGTTGAATTGGTCATCAAGATAACGACCATTCAAACCAAAGTTTAACTTTTCAGTGGCTTGCCAATTAACACCTGCTTTAAACAGTTGCTCTGTACGAGAGGCATCGAAGAAAGCTACATAGCCTGGATTCTCGAACCCTTGGTTAATAGCCTGCATGGGATTATAGAAAGAGCTGTTGATATTAGAGTTACGTTTTGCATAACTATAGCCTGCATTAAAATTGAGTGCCTCGTTAACCGTTAACTTGTAGCCCGCCACTAACTTATTTTCATCGCTCTCCGGAATCTGAACACATGAATTAGTGGTGTAAACATAACCTGTTGGCGCTACTCCATGAGTGTTGTTGGCCAGCGCATTATTACACCAACGTTCAACCCG
>CAINWC010000054.1 GCA_903854305.1 uncultured Pseudomonadota bacterium
CAGCTAAAAGGCCTTGATGTGGCAATACAAAAACGTAAAGAGGTAGACAAGTTTTACCGTGGCGGTCTTGCCAATGTTTCTGGAATATATTGCGTACCAGATGCAGGCGAGAATATTGCCAATTACTCTTACTTCCCAATCCTCGTTCAGCAGGGTTACCCACTCAGCCGAGATGATTTGTATCAAAGATTACGTGATGCTGGTATATATGTTCGTCGATATTTCTATCCCCTGATTAGCGATTTTCCTATTTACAGAGGCATGCATTCTGCGGCCCATGAAAACTTGCCAGTAGCGACCAAGGCAGCAAGTGAAGTGATTTGCCTACCAATCTATCCTGATCTGCAATTAAGCCAAATCAACCGTATTATTGATTTAATCAAGGTTTGATGGAGTCGTTATGAAAACAATTATCTATGGTAATGGTGCAATAGCAAAATTACTATTTTCATATGCTCGCCAAAGTATGGATATTGTTAGTTTTACAGTTGATGGTGCATGTATTGCAGACAATAGCGACAGCTACCTTGGCTTGCCGTTAGTGCCTTTTAGTAGTGTAGAAAAGCAGTTCGATACAGCATCGCATAATATGATTATAGCAATGGGTTTCATTGAAATGAACGCGCTTCGTTCAAAAAAGTATGTCGAAGCTAAGCAGAAGGGCTATGTTTTTACCAGCTTTGTGCATGAATCAGTCGTTATGCACGATGATGTAATCATCGAAGAAAACTGTGTGATTCTGGATCATGTTTCCATCCATCCCGGTTGCAGGATAGGGCAGGGTACTTTTGTTTCGAGCAATGTCAATATCGGCCATGACTGCATCATCGGTGATAATAACTGGATCAACTCTGGGGTCGCTATTGCAGGCGGTTGCGAAGTAGGGGAAAGTTGTTTTTTTGGTGTTAATTCATCCGCTGGGCATGGCTTGCATATTGGTAACCGCAATTTTATTGCGGCTAATACATTCATCAATAAACATACGGAAGACGATCAAGTTTATTTGTCTGAGGTAGGTCAGCTATTTAAGCTGAAAAGCAAATCATTCCTCAGATTTGGTCAGGTACTAGGTTGAACCTATGGGACCATTGATAGGAAGCGTGTTTCAATATACAGAGTATGATGTAATGTCCAGTATGGCAAAAATTGCCCCAACATTTTTTGCCCACGCCAGAAGCACACCCGACAAACAGGCTGTCTGGTGCGAAGGTGTTACAGCCAACTACCAAGAACTTGCCCAGTTGGTCTGCCGCTGGTCTAACGCAATGGCATCAAATGGCGTCAAGCGTGGTGATCACATTGGGGTGATTCTGCCTAACAGCATCGAGTTTGTTGCTTTGATGCTGGTTGCGGCCGATCTTGGTGTAGTACTTGTGCCATTGAATACCTCGCTGATACCAGCAGCCGTGCATAGAGCGTTCGAGGTGGCTGAGGTGAAACATGTGGTTTCAACAGCCGTTTTATTACAGGCTTTGCTGGCGCTAAATTCAGGCTTGAATTTTTCTATGGTGGATGGCCTGTGGTTAAGTGTAGATGAAGTGATAGACGGTGATACGGTTAGAGATGTGAGATTATTGGCTGAGTTGTTGCAGGATGTACCGCTGGATGCACAGCCACTCAATGCAGCCTTGGAAGAAGATGCCTTGATTCTGACCATGACATCAGGCTCTACCGGCGACCCTAAACCCATCATTTTGACACAGCGCACCAAGTTTAACCGTGCGATTGCCGCAATTGAGCTTTATGGTATCTCAGAGCAGGACAAGACATTAGCAGCAACACCGCTTTATCATTCTCTAGCCGAAAGGTTGGTGCTGATTCCATTGCTCACTGGCGGAACATCAGTGTTGATGTCCAAGTTTTCATCGATAGCTTGGTTGCAATGTGTGGCCGAGCATGCCGTTACTTTTACAATAGCTGTTTCTTCACAGCTAAAACAGATTGCCGAAGAATTAGCTAGTAATGCCGATGCATGCGATATCGCTAGCTTGCGTTGCATCGTATCTTCATCGGCATTGCTGGACTCCTCAGTTAAAGCTGATCTGCTGACAAAATTTGATTGTGAGTTTCATGAGTGTTATGGCGCTTCTGAAATCGCGATTGCATCCAATCTTGATGGGGTTTCGGCGAGGGCCAAGCTTCAGTCTGTAGGCATTGCAGCGCCTGATGTTGATGTCAAAATTATCGGAAAGAACGACGAGGTTCTACCTATTGGTCTGGCAGGCGAGATTGTATGTAAGACTGCTATGCTATTTGGCGGCTATTACAAACGTCCCGATCTGACACAGGCGGTCATGTGTGGTGAGTACTTCAGAACGGGGGATATGGGCAAGCTGGATGAAGATGGTTTTCTTTACTACCTCGGTCGTACGAAGGACATCATTATTTCTGGTGGCATCAATATCTACCCCGCAGATATTGAGGTTGTCATTAATGCATATGCTTCTGTGATGGAAAGTGCCGCATTCGCATTTCCAGACGAACGATTAGGCGAAGTTGTGGCTGTTGCCATAGTGCCTGTCAATAAGCCTGAGTTCGATTTGCGGCAATTACGCTTTCACTGCTGTGAAAGGCTGGCGGACTTTCAACAGCCAAGAAAGTTTTTTGTAGTTGATGAATTACCTAAAAATGGTATGGGCAAGCTGATGAAGTTTCAGTTGGTCAAGACATTCGCAACTAAAGGTTAAACTATGCAAAACAATATACTGCCATCTCAATCTCAGGCACTAAAACTTGGCTTCATTGGCGGTTCAATAAACTCTGCAGTCGGCTATTCGCACTTTGTTTCCAGCGCAATGGATAAACAATGGCAACTAGTGGCTGGATGCTTTAGTAAAAATTCAGCGTTGAATCATGAATCTGCCGAAGTATATGGTGTTAGCCAAGACTGTGTATATGATAGTTGGCAAAAAATGATAACCAAGGAAAAAGACCGTCTTGATGCGGTGGTCATACTTACTCCCACGCCTGCACATTTTGAAAGTGTCATGGCATGTATGAACGCGGGCATTCCTGTGATTTGCGAGAAGTCGTTAGCTATTAACAGCACTCAAGCACAGATCATTCTTAATCTGCGAAATGAATTGAACGCTTTTTTGGCGGTCACTTACAATTATTCAGGCTATCCGATGTTACGCGAGCTGGCTAAAAGAATAAGTGACGGAAAACTGGGTAAGATTCTGCATTTTCAGGCGGAGATGCCGCAGGAAGGATTTATTCGTGTGGATGCGCAGGGTAACAAGCCTGTTCCACAATCATGGCGACTTGCTGACGGTGATATTCCTACCTTGTATCTTGATCTGGCAGTACATCTGCATCAGATTATTTATTACCTGACAGGCCAGAAGCCAATAGAACTTGTCTCAGACCAGAATCATTATGGCTGGTTTTCGGGGGTGGTGGATAACGCCAGCTGTCTGTGCCGCTATACAGGCGATGTTCAAGGCCAGCTATGGTTTAGTAAATCAGCTTTGGGAAATAGGAACGGCTTGAAAATTCGTATCTATGGAGATAAAGGTTCTGCTGAGTGGTATCAGGTTAATCCTGAGGAGATAATGCTTTCATATGTGGATGGTCGACGCGAGGTACTGGATCGTGCATCTGAAGTGAATGTAAGCAACCAACGTCGATACAACCGGTTCAAGGCTGGTCATCCTGCCGGTTTTGTAGAAGCTTTCGCCAACCTTTATAGCGACATTGCTGATGGTCTGCATCAGTACAAGCTTACTGGCGCGTGGAACTCACATGAAGTGTTCAGTGCTGAGCTGTCTCTAGAAGGGATGCATTTTCTGGAAGCGATGGTCTCTTCGGCCAAAAGCAGGGCATGGCAAGTTGTTGGAGATCCATTGAATGCGATAAGTAAGGAGTCTGCTACAAAAGACGTGAAAAATAAGGGCTCTGAAAAGCCTGAACTTGTAGAAATACTCTAGAGAATAACAACATGCATAACGATATTAGATTATTTGTATTGGGTTTACTTGAAAAAAAATCGAGATTACCTAAGGGTTTTGATGATGCAGGCGATTTCATCAAGGCTGGTATCATCGATTCCATGGGCATCATCAAGTTCATACTGGAATTAGAATCCAGATTTGATATTGAAATTACTGAAGCCGATATCGAGTCTGAGAAATTCCGTTCAGTGCAAGGGTTGGTCGAGATGATAAGCCTAAAAATAGCGACAGGAGTTGCATGACATGATAGTGAACCACATGCATAACATAGAACACAGTTCTAATAATAGTGCTTTTGCCACTTTGCTAGCCAATGAAGTGGCGGGCGAAGATTCCAGTAATGCTAAGCAGATGGCAGCTGAATTTCTTTCAGCAAGCTGTGGTGGACCAAGATTGTTACTAGGCCGCAATGACCATTCTGCAGCCTTGCTGCAATCCATTGAGATTGATGGCATTGTGGATGATTTTTTTGCAGGGCATTTGTGGAATGATAAGCCTGTAATCAAGTGCGAGGATATTCCAAAAAATGCGATTGTTGTTAATTGCTCTATGTCCATCAGCCCGATAACGGCTGGCCGCAGGCTGCAGAAGCTGGGCTTGAGGGGGTGCATCAGTTACGCTGACTTGTATAAATTGAGGCCTGATTTGATTCCAGCCCCTGTATTCGTTTCTGAAATGCGGAAAGACATTGCAGAGAACGAAGCGCACTGGTCTTCCCTGCGGGCGAAGCTAGCGGATGAGCAATCCATAGCCGTGTTTAATGATCTGGTGCGTTATCGCCTGACGGCTGATTCTGTGTATATGGCAAACTATTCCATCAGGTTTTCCGATCAGTATTTTGAAGATTTTCTTGCACTTAGTACCGAAGTTTTTATCGATGCTGGTGGTTTCAATGGCGATACTACCGAGGAATTTTGTAAGCGCTATCCAGGTTACAAGAAAGTCATCCTGTTTGAGCCTTCAGCCAGCAATATGCAGGAAGCAAGAACGCGGCTAGCTAATCACAGGGATATTGAGTTCGTACAGCAGGGTATATCTGATGCTGGCGGCACGCTCTGGTTTAATCCGGATGCGGGATCCGCCAGTGCGGTGAGTGCGGAGGGCGCATGCAGCATTGATGTTACTACGCTGGATGCGGCGGTTAGCGAACAGGTCTCTTTTATAAAAATGGATTTGGAGGGCTGGGAACTGAAAGCATTGGAGGGCTCAAAGCAACATATACTCAACGATCACCCAAAACTTGCAATCTCTGTGTATCACAATGCATCAGACTTTTGGCGTATTCCAGAGTACATCTCCAGTATTCGTCAAGACTATGACATTTATCTGCGCCACTACACAGAAGGGTGGTCAGAAACGGTCATGTTCTTCGTACCACACAAAGCTCTCCCTTAATTTAATTGGAAAAATTGATATGACGAACCAAATTTGTAATTATCTGGAGAATGGCATCCACGAGATTCGCCCTAAGGTTCTGTTTCGGAAAATTGAAGAGTCTTTTCCAAACAGCAACGTGATGTTCAACGTGAGTATTCCGACCAGTGCGATTGGTGGAATGACACTGCTGGAGAGCTCGATTCTAGTGACTCTGGCAAAGTTGATTTCGTCGTCAGAGCTTTTCGAATTTGGCACTTACCTTGGCGCGACCAGCGTATTGCTTGCTATTAACACCCCTGAGCATGCCAAAGTTATTACCGTTGACCTTGTTCCAGACAATATTGCACCTAAGACACAGGATGATGATGAGTCACGGATTCTTCACGATGATGTTGAAAACGACAATTACCTGCGTCGAATGTTCGCTGAAAAGGGGTCGTTTTATATTGACCAGACAGATGACATAACCAAGCGAAAAATACATCGAATTTACCATGATAGCCGCACGCTCAATCCACTAGAGCTGGGGCTATCCGGGCGTTTTGATTTAATTTTTATCGATGGCGGCCATGATTATGAAACTGTGAGCATTGATACTGCAAATGCATTAAATATGGCTAAAGATGACTCCGTCATCATTTGGCACGATTATCGATCTAAGATCCATGGCGATGTGACCCAGTTTGTGGATGCATTTAGTCATGAGTATCCGATTATTTATGTGCAAAATACGATGCTGGCCTTCACGCTGAGGGGAAAGTTCAGGAGCTTGCTGTGAGTCTGGATACGGGACTCACGCTCTGGATAGGCGCACGATGGCGTGGTAATGATGTGCATGGTTCAGGTCGTTCGCAATGCCCGTAGTCAGTTTTGACAATATGCGGCATAACCGCATCAACTGGTATCGTACCCCGATCGAACCACATGCGCTTGCAGCCTTAACGAAGCGTAGTGACTGGCAGGGATTTTCCCATATCATTGCCCATATGATGCTCTTGACCTTTACTGGCTCTCTTGCTTATTGGTGTTATCTCGGGCAACACTTTCTGCTGGCTTTAGCTGTGCTTTTAATCCATGGCACTTGTTACTCGTTTTTGGGGTGGGCTGGTGCCGGACATGAATTAATTCATCGAACGGTTTTTAAGACTAAGGTCTATAACGATTTTTTCTTATTCCTTTTTGCATTTCTTACCTGGAATAATTATGTGTATTTTCTCGCCAGTCATGTTCGGCACCATAAAGCCACGGTGTTTGACAAGCTGGATGGCGAAGTGAGGTTACCGCAGTCTTTTCGTTTTTCGGACTGGGGTTGGGCGCTGACCTTCGATTTCCCCGCGTGCTACCGGGCCATACGGATTGTAGTTGAAAACAGCTTCGGCATAATTAAAGGAGAGTGGGGCGCCACGCTCTTTCCTGAAAGTGATGGAGTATCAAGGCGTAAGGTTATTCGTTGTGCACGTATTGTACTTCTGGGACATATGGCTCTAGCAATAAGCTTCGTAGCAAGTGGTAACGGGTTTTTATTATTGGTGCTAACTTTTGCGCCATTCATTGCAGTATGGCTGAATAAGGTTCTGGCGTTAGCACAGCATTTTGGCATGAAGTCTAATGTTGATGACTTTAGGCTCAATTGCCGCACTGTACTACTACATCCATTCCTATCATTTCTATACTGGCAGATGAATTACCATATGGAACATCACATGTATCCAGGTGTTCCGTTTTATAACCTGAAAAGATTAAGAAATAAACTCGAATATAATCTTCCTCCGTCCACAGAAGGTTTGTCGGCGCTACTATGTGAAATGGCTTTGATTAATCGGAAACAGCGGCAAGTAAGCAGTTAAAAATAACAATCTAACACCCACTGGAATAACAACGATAGTTACAACCAGACGTTTCACTGATACCTGTAAAGGACAGGAAAATGAATAACCTAAAAGGAAGCTCTTATGAATAACTTGCTGCAAGCGGGTACCCTCAAGCCTACTCTGATATTCCCAGCAGGGATGCCACGTTCTCTGGAGTACTTGGAAAAATGCAAGCGGGAAGGGCAGTCGGTGATCGGTTCTTCATCGCTGGCTTATGATGTCTCTAGGGAAAAATATCCAGCATGGACCTATCTACCCTATATCACTGATCCAGAATTTAATAATTCTCTTAAAAATGTGATTGAAGAGTTTGATATAGGTGGTATTTATACGCCTAATCCTGTGGCTTGGAGTTATCTAAATCGTGTTCTAAAAAATATCAACGCAGATATTCTACTGGTCAATGAATGGCCCGTAACTGACGAGCTGAGTGGCTACCGTGCCGCGACCAGCCATGCACGTCAAATGTTTGATCAGCCATTGTCGCTGGCATCGAGCTTACCAGCCAAAGCGTCTATTTCGCAACTGGAGATCGCTACACTATTCAGGCATGGTAATGTAATTCCTGGCATGTGTGATGACGAGAAAATCAGTGCTTTATGTGAAATAGCTCGTTACAGCACCAAGGGTGATGTGGTGGAGATAGGAAGTTGGTGGGGTAAATCAGCCTTTATCTTAGCTAGATTATCGAGGTGTTATGGTATAGGGAAAACATTGTGTGTCGATCCGTGGTCCAGTGAGCATGCCGTGCAAAATGATGAAGGAGGTCTAGTCGATAGCTGTATACCTAATTATGATTGCGAAGAGGCCTTGCGTGTATTTGAAATGAATTTGTTACCATACAGCGCAAACGATATTAATTACTTGCGAATGCCCTCAACGGCAGGAGCAAAGCATTATGGTAAATATAAGAATGCAACAACGGAGTCATTTGGCTCAACGGATTACAGTGGCAAGATTGCTATCCTACACATTGATGGTAACCATAGTTATGAAGCAGCCAAGGCTGATATTGAAACATGGTCTAGTTATGTGGTGCCTGGTGGTTGGATAGTGATTGATGATTATGTTTGGCCTTATGGAAATGGACCCAAAAGAGTTGGAGATGAATATTTGGCAGAGAATCTTAGTCGAATCAGCGCAGCTTTTGTTATGGGGACTGCTTTATTCCTTCAGTTGGAAGCCCTTGTTCGATAAAATCTATTGAGAGTTTTGAATAATCCTAAAGAATTTAAAATCACGTCCGATACTCTTTACATCAGGATTGCTTAATCGGCAAGACACAAAAAGAAAATTTGGGTATCCGTATTTAGTGATTGATATCTAATTTTGTAATTATACACTAAATCCGTATTTTGTAGTTGACAACGCCTTTAATGCGGAGTATAGTCAATCCGTATTGTATGATTGATTAACTTTGTTTGAGG
>CAINWC010000055.1 GCA_903854305.1 uncultured Pseudomonadota bacterium
ATGTGCAACACCAGTGGCTGATGGTATGAAGATTTTCACGCGTTCTAAATCTGCGATTGAAGCACAGAAGAGCGTGATGGAATTTTTATTGATTAACCATCCATTAGATTGCCCAATTTGCGACCAGGGTGGCGAGTGCGATTTGCAAGATATTGCGGTGGCTTACGGCACTAGTGGCTCACGCTACACTGAAGAAAAACGAGTGGTGTTCAACAAGAATCTCGGCCCATTGGTCAGCACCGATATGACGCGCTGTATTCAATGTACACGCTGTGTACGCTTCTTGCAAGAAGTCGGCGGCATGATGGAGCTTGGCATGGTTGGTCGTGGCGAGCATGCTGAGATTACCGCTTATGTCGATAAAAGTGTTAACTCTGAACTCTCTGGCAATATCATTGATTTATGCCCGGTTGGTGCATTAACGAGTAAGCCGTTCAGATACTCTGCACGAAGCTGGGAGCTTACGCGCCGCCCAAGCATTGCGCCACATGATGGCTTAGGTTCGCACATTGAAGTGCATGTCAAAGACAATAAAGTCATGCGTGTTTTGCCACGTGACAAAGAAAGTATCAATGAATGCTGGCTATCAGACCGTGATCGTTTTTCTTATGAGGGTTTAAATAGTCCAGATCGCCTTAAAGTGCCGATGATCAAGCACAACGGCGCTTGGGTGGAAACCGACTGGAAAACCGCTTTAGAATTTGCAGCAGGGCAAATTAAAGATATTACTAACGAGCATGGTAGCGAGGCTTTAGGTATCTTGGTTTCACCGAATAGCACTATGGAAGAAGGCTATCTAGCTAAAAAACTAGCCAATGGTCTAGGCTGCGGCAATATCGATTATCGCCTGCGTCAAACTGACTTTAGGTTGGATGGTAAGCGCCTCGGTACGCCATGGATGGGTTGTAATATCCAGGAAATTGAAGAGCTTGACCGTATTCTGGTGATTGGGTCTAACTTGCGTAATGAGCACCCACTGCTTGCACAACGTTTCCGCAAAGCGGTTGCCAATGGCGCACAACTTTCTATTATTAGTCCCTTGGATAATGATCCGTTGATGGATATTGCACACAAAGTGATTGTGCGCCCGAACGACATGGTGAATGTGTTGGGTCAAATTCTTAAAGCAATGTCAGGTTTACAGCGGTTATCTCTCTGCTTACCGCCATCACTTAATCAATTGCTTGAAGAAATTAAGGTTCGTCCAAATACACAGGCCATTGCTGAAAGTATGGCTGGACATGGTAAAGACTATGATTTGATTTCACCAAAAGTAGGTATCTTTTTAGGTAATATGGCCTTAAGTGATCCTAGATTTACTGAAATGTATAGTATGGCTGAGGCTATTGGCGGTATTTCAGGCGCCAAAGGTGGTATTTTGCCAGCTGCCGCAAATAGTACCGGTATGCACATGATGGGTGTAATGCCTAGTAGTACCGGTATGCATGCACGCGCAATGCTAGAAGTGCCACGCAAAGCTTATTTAATTGTTAATATTGAGCCGGAGTTAGATTGCCAGCATGCAGCTTTAGCTAAAGCTGCGATGGCAAAAGCGGAGTGCGTTGTCGCGCTGACAGCGTTTAAATCTCAAGCACTTGAAAATGCAGATGTGTTGTTACCAATCGCACCGTTTACAGAAACATCAGGTACATTCATGAGTATGGAAGGCCGCGTACAAAGCTTTACTGCCGTGACTAAGCCGCTAGGTGAGTGTCGCCCAGCTTGGAAAGTATTGCGCGTGTTAGCCAATACTCTAGGTTTACAAGGTTTTGATTATGAAACTAGTGAGCAAGTTAAAGAGGCGATTTTTGCAGGTGAAAAGCCTTCAGCGATGGTTTGGCGTAGCCTCAATAATAACTTGAAAGAGTTGGTTGAGATTCATGTGAACATTAAGCATGAAGGTTTACAGCGGATCGGTGAAGTGCCTCAGTATGAGTCAGACCCAATTGTCAGACGCTCAACGCCTCTACAAAAAACTAAATACAACATCAAGCCAATGGCACGTATGTGTGCAACTCAACTTGAGGCATTAGGTTTGGTTGAAGGCGATAATGTGTTGGTGAAGCAAGATAAAGGCAGCGCTGTGTTAACGGTGAAGTTAGATAATCATGTGGCTAAAGGTTGCGTTCGTGTAGCTGCCGCTCATGAAGATACTATCGGCCTTGGCGATTTGATGGGCGATATTACCGTTGAGAAACTATCACCACAACAGTTGCAAAGTTATGAAACCACTAACATGGAGGCGCGTGCCTAATGGAATGGTTAGCTAACTTATTTGGTAGTTACTGGCCAGCGGTGCAACTTACCGTTTGGACCTTGATTAAAATCGTTTTAATTGTAGCGCCGCTTATGGGCGCGGTGGCTTACCTGACATTGGCCGAACGTAAAGTCATTGGTTATATGCAGGTGCGTATTGGCCCAAATCGTGTAGGTTATTTCGGCTTATTGCAGCCTATTGCCGATGGTTTGAAGTTGTTGTTCAAAGAAATCATCGTACCAACCGCTTCTAATAAAACTTTGTTTCTATTAGGCCCTGTATTAGCAATTGCACCAGCCTTTGCCGCATGGGCGGTTGTACCGTTTGATATGAACATGGTATTAGCTAATGTAGATGCAGGTTTGCTGTATATTTTAGCCATGACTTCGGTTGCGGTTTACGGTGTGATTATCGCTGGTTGGGCATCGAACTCTAAATATGCATTTTTAGGGGCATTGCGTTCAGCGGCGCAAATTGTGTCTTATGAAATTGCCATGGGCTTTTCGCTAGTCGGTGTGCTGATGTGCGCGAATACATTGAACCTAGGAAAGATTGTGATGGGTCAATCAGGTGGCCTATTTCACTGGTATTTCTTACCGTTATTTCCATTGTTTATCGTCTATTTTATTAGTGCTGTGGCTGAAACCAACCGCGCACCGTTTGACGTGGCAGAAGGTGAGTCTGAAATCGTTGCCGGTTTTCATGTGGAATATTCAGGCATGGCATTTGCCGTATTCTTCTTAGCTGAATACGCGAATATGATTCTGGTTTCAATGTTGGCTGCGCTGATGTTCTTGGGCGGCTGGTTGTCACCGGTCACATTTATCCCAGATAGTTTTTTGTGGTTACTCGCTAAAGTTGGTTTCTTGTTGTTCTTGTTTTTATGGTTCAGAGCAACGTTTCCGCGTTACAGATATGACCAAATCATGCGCTTGGGCTGGAAAGTATTTATCCCCATCACCATCGTTTGGATTGTGTTTGTAGGTGGCATGATGCAAACGCCTTGGGCTTACTTATTTCATTAGTTTTGGGCTAGTTATTAGAGTAGTGTTTCATTAATTCGTACTTATTATTGATATTGACTTACATAATTTATGATTGCAAAAATTAAATCTACGCTTTCCAGCTTAATGCTAGTTGAGCTGTTAAAAGGGATGGCGCTAACTGGGCGTTACTTTTTTGCGCCTAAAATTACCGTGCAATATCCCGATGAACGCACGCCGCAATCACCGCGCTTTAGAGGCTTGCACGCCTTACGCCGTTATCCAAATGGTGAAGAGCGTTGTATTGCTTGTAAGCTATGCGAGGCAGTATGTCCGGCCATGGCGATCACCATTGAGTCTGAGCAGCGTGAAGATAATTCTCGCCGTACCACACGCTATGATATTGATCTGACCAAATGTATATTCTGCGGTATGTGTGAAGAGTCATGCCCAGTAGACTCTATCGTTGAAACACGCATTTTTGATTATCACGGTGAAGAACGTGGTGATTTGCTCTACACCAAAGATATGCTGCTGGCGGTGGGTGATAAGCATGAAAAACAAATTGCCGCTGACCGTGCCATTGATAAAAACTTTAGATAATTACCTTAGTTAAGACAAATAGATAAGACTCCCAATACTATGACCTTTTTTGGCTTACATTTTCAAGATATTGTTTTTTATGCGTTAGCAGCGGTTTTGCTTTATGCAGCATTAAGCGTGATTACAACGCGTAACCCAGTATATGCGGCGTTATATCTGGTGCTGGCATTTTTTACAGCGGCTGGCATCTGGTTGCTACTTGAAGCAGAGTTCTTAGCGATAACGCTGGTGCTGGTTTACGTGGGCGCGGTGATGGTGCTGTTCTTATTTGTGGTGATGATGCTGGATATTAATCTGGATAAGTTACGCGAAGGCTTTTGGAATGCATTGCCCATTGCGCTACCAGTCGGCGGCTTGATGGCTGTGGAAATGGTGATGATTGTTGGTGTGCGTAACTTTGGTTACGATAAAGTAGTAGCACCGCCTGCGCATCCAGCGGATTACAGCAATACGGCAGAATTAGGTCGCGTACTTTACACAGATTATTTATTACCTTTTGAATTGGCCTCAGTTGTTTTGCTGGTTGCTATCGTAGCAGCAATCGCGCTCACACTCAGAAGTCGCAAAGAAAGTAAGTCGATGGATCCTTCAAAACAAGTGTTAGTCAAAAAGGCAGATCGACTTCGTATTATGAAGATGGACGCCGTAGTAGAAGTGGCAGCAGATACTTCATCAGCTACTACAAAGGAGGCTTCATAATGGTCGGTTTATCTCATTACCTGATTCTAGGTGCCTTATTGTTCGCTATTAGTGTTGTTGGCATATTTTTAAATCGTAAAAATGTGATTATTTTACTGATGGCAATTGAGCTGATGTTGTTAGCGGTTAATCTGAATTTTATTGCTTTCTCGCATTATATGCATGATATAGCAGGGCAGGTATTTGTGTTTTTCATCCTCACGGTTGCAGCAGCAGAGTCCGCAATTGGCTTGGCTATCTTAGTTGTGCTATTTAGAAATTTACGCACGATCAACGTCGATGATTTAGATACATTAAAAGGCTAGGCTTTACTAAAGAACTAGAATGTTTAAAGAGCGCTGGAAAGTTTAAAGGTTAATACTCACAAATGACAATGCAACAAATTTACTTAGCCATACCATTATTGCCTTTGCTAGCAGCCGTTGTGGTTGGCTTGTTTGGCAAGCAATTGCCACGCGCTGCTGCTCATTTTTTGACAATATTAGGCGTAGGTGCCGCCTTTGCTTTGTCACTTTATGTACTGAAAGATGCACTGTTAGGCCATGTTTATAACGAGACTGTGTATACCTGGTTGAAAAGCGGTAATGTATCATTTGAAGTTGGCTTTTTAATAGACCGACTTTCAGCCATGATGATGGTAGTAGTGACTTTTGTATCACTCATGGTACATATTTACACCATCGGTTATATGCATGAAGACAAAGGATACGCGCGCTTCTTCAGCTATATCTCCTTGTTTACCTTCGCCATGTTGATGTTAGTCATGAGTAATAATTTCATGCAATTATTCTTTGGCTGGGAAGCTGTAGGCTTAGTTTCTTATCTATTGATTGGTTTTTGGTACACCAGACCAACCGCTATTTATGCCAATTTAAAAGCTTTTTTAGTTAATCGCGTGGGTGACTTCGGTTTCTTGCTTGGCATCGGTTTAGTGTTATTTCATTTCGGTAGTTTAGATTACGCAGCGGTATTTTCAGTGGCACCGCAAATGGCCGATGAAAAAATCAATCTAATTGGCGATATGCAATGGTCGCTAATGACAGTTACTTGTATCTTGCTGTTTATCGGCGCAATGGGTAAGTCAGCGCAAGTGCCGTTACACGTTTGGTTGCCAGATTCAATGGAAGGCCCAACGCCAATTTCTGCATTGATTCACGCTGCAACAATGGTGACAGCCGGCATCTTTATGGTGGCACGCATGTCGCCATTGTTTGAGTTGTCATCTACTGCATCATCATTTGTAATGATTATCGGTAGCATCACTGCGTTGTTTATGGGCTTTTTAGGTATCATCCAGAATGACATCAAACGTGTTGTGGCTTATTCAACCTTGTCACAATTAGGTTATATGACGGTTGCATTAGGCGCATCAGCCTATTCTGTCGCAATATTTCACTTAATGACGCATGCGTTCTTTAAAGCCCTGTTATTTTTAGGTGCCGGGTCTGTGATTATGGGTATGCATCATGACCAAGACATTCGTAACATGGGTAATCTTAAAAAGTATATGCCTGTGACTTGGATCACTTCACTCATAGGCTCACTGGCTTTAATCGGTACGCCATTATTTTCAGGTTTCTACTCAAAAGATAGCATTATTGAAGCCGCCAAAGCTTCAACGATTACGGGTAGTGGATTTGCTTATTTTGCAGTGTTAACGGGTGTTTTTGTCACTGCGTTTTATAGCTTCCGATTGTATTTCTTGGTGTTTCACGGTGACGAAAAGTGGCGTCAGGTAAAGCATGATGTAGCGCACGATGCACATCATGAAGTAAAAGCAGTGACTAAACATGATGAACACCACGTTGATGCACATAGTGATACTAATCATGATAGCCACGCCGTTGATGCGCATGCAACAACCCATGATGATCATGCACACCATCACGGCTTAGGCCCCACAGATGACCCACATGAGCCAGGTTGGGTAATTAAGTTACCATTAATTCTATTGGCAATTCCATCATTGTTTATTGGTTATTTTGCAATCGAGCCTATGCTCTATGGCGATTTTTTTAAGGGTGTTATTTTCGTTGATTCAGTCGCACATCCGGCGATGCACGAGCTAACACATGAGTGGCATGAAGTGGTTCATTCTGCGGCTGGGATGGCACTGCATGGTTTGATGTCACTACCATTCTTATTAGCCTCTTCTGGTGTTGCTTTGGCTTGGTTCTTCTATATGAGGCGCCCAGACATTCCAGCTAAGATACAAATTAAATTCGCGCTAATCAATCGGGTGCTTGAAAATAAATATGGCTTTGATAGTTTTAACGAGCGCGTATTTGCGGCAGGCTCACGTTTTATTGGTAACAAACTTTGGCAGATCGGTGACGTAAAAATCATTGATGGCGCACTGGTAAACGGC
>CAINWC010000056.1 GCA_903854305.1 uncultured Pseudomonadota bacterium
GTATAGATCGTTGAGTAAATAGTCAGATAAAAAAGTTTGATTCAACAGTGGTGAATAATAAATTAAATGCTGTTGGATATAAGGAGAGCATCGTGGAAAAGAAAAGCGTAGTAACCGAATCTGAGCAAATCCAATTAGCCATGCAAATGATTAAGCTTGGAGCAAGATTGCAATTGCTTGAATCGCAAACTAGCTTATCACGTGAACGTTTGATTAAGCTTTATAAAGAGTTGAAAGGTGTTTCGCCACCAAAGGGCATGTTACCTTTCTCTACTGACTGGTTCTTAACATGGCAGCCAAATATTCATTCCTCTATTTTCTTCAATATCTACAAGTTTATGGTGGACTATACTGATGAAAGAGGCATTCATGCCATTATCAAAGCCTATAGTTTGTATCAGCAACAAGTAGAGCAAGACGAGCAAGTTGAGCCTGTATTGTCAATGACACGCGCTTGGACATTGGTACGTTTTGTTGAAAGTAAAATGCTCAAAATGCAAAGTTGTAGCTGTTGTGGCGGTAGCTTTGTTGTGAACACTTATGACTTGAATCAAAGTTATGTCTGTAACTTATGTCACGTACCTTCACGCGCTGGTAAAACTAAAAAATCTAAAGAGCTCACTTATAAAATAGTAGCCATGCAAGCTTAAGTCTAATTTTTAGCGTTAAATTTTTAGTTTTGGGCAATATGTTAAATAAGCATCCCGTGGCGCAACATCTTCTTAATCACAATGTTTCGCCGGAGATGTTGGTTGGTAATAAGCCGTTATTCAAAAAAATCGCCACAAAAAGGCGTTTAGCCCCTGCCACTTTGGCAATATTGGTGCAATGTGCCGCGTTAATCACGGTTATCTTATTCTCAGGGGCGATTAGCCTCGCCGCCACAGTTTATTTACACGCTGATTTAACCTTCCCGATCTTTGTCTTAGTGTTAATGCAGGCACTGACAGCCGCTTTATTATCGTATCTATTCGGCATGGCTAGCTGGTGGCGCTGGATTCATGCTTGTTTCCCAATAGCTATATGGGCGATGTCTTACTGGCATGTTCCAAATGAAATATATCTGGCAGGATTTGTCATCAGTTTGAGTCTGTTTTGGACCACATTTCGTAGCCAAGTCCCATTTTTTCCATCCCGCCCGATTGTTTGGCAACAGGTCGCCAAGCTCATTCCACAAGATAAACCTGTGAGGTTGATTGATATTGGTAGCGGCTTAGGTGATATGGCAATGCATATCGCAAAATTTCGGCCAGATGGATGTGTTGAAGGTGTTGAGATTGCGCCGCTACCTTGGATGATCAGCTATGTGCGTGCCAAGATTCATCGCTCTTCTGCATGGTTTAAGCTTGGTGATTATCGAGCATTAGATTTCGCTAATTATGATGTTATTTTCGCCTATTTATCACCAGCCGCCATGCTGGCCTTATGGGAAAAAGCGCAGCAGGAAATGCGCTCTGGCAGCATGCTCATCAGTCTTGAATTTGATATTCCAGGTGTTGTGCCCAGCCTTTGTATAAAGGGTGATGGACACGCTCCATCACTATATATTTGGCATATTCCCTAGCGTATTTTTGAATTTGTTTCGCGTTTGAATTTCAACAACGCGCTTAAAAATGTTGTTCTGCAAAGTATTAATCACAATGCAAACCTGCAAATATCCCTTTATTCCGTAGATTGATTTCTTAGCAACATTGATATTCTGTAACTAATTACTAAACCACGGAAATTAAATTTCCTAATTTTGGAGTACGCAAGTATGTTTGTCATCATTGGATACCTTGTGATATTGGGCACAATTTTCGGTGGCTATGCCCTTGGTGGCGGCCATTTGGGTGGTTTGTGGCAACCCTTAGAATTACTCATGATCTTTGGCGGTGCGTTTGGTGCTTTTGTCGTTGGTAATGATATGAAAGCACTTAAGGCAACGGGTAAATCACTCCCAACTTTGTTTAAAGGTTCTAAATACAATAAGGCTCTATATATGGATTTGCTGGCGATGTTGTTTGAGATTCTCGCCAAAATCCGTAAAGACGGCATGATGTCGATTGAAAACGATGTAGAAAATCCAGAGGAAAGTCCGCTTTTTAGCAAATATCCTAAACTGTTACACGATCATCATTTAATCGAGTTTATTACCGACTATTTACGTTTGATGGGCTCGGGAAATATGGACGCGATGCAGATTGAAAATCTAATGGATAACGAAATTGAAACGCATCACATGGAAGGCCATGTACCCGCACATTGTATTGCCAAGCTTGGCGATGCATTGCCGGCATTCGGTATCATTGCAGCGGTAATGGGTGTGGTACATACCATGGCAAGTTTAGATAAACCGCCACCCGAACTAGGTGAGATGATTGGTCATGCATTGGTTGGTACGTTCTTGGGTATTTTACTGGCTTACGGTTTCGTTGGTCCACTTTCAAGCCTGTTAGAACAAAAGCTAGAAGAAGGCACCAAGATGTATAACGCCGTAAAAGTCACACTAATTTCTAGTTTAAATGGATATGCACCAGCGATTGCCGTTGAATTTGGCCGAAAAATACTTTACTCAACAGAGCGTCCAGGTTTTGCTGAACTTGAAGCGCACATTAAACTAACTAAAGGCAAATAGCACTTGTTATGCCACACATTGTGAGCGTAGCGACTGAATACGGAGTTTTAAATGGCTGAAGAGCGCGTTAGACCGATTGTTATAAAAAGGATTAAAAAAGTTGCCGGCGGACATCATGGCGGCGCTTGGAAAATTGCTTACGCCGACTTTGTGACGGCGATGATGGCCTTTTTTTTGCTCATGTGGCTTTTAGGGTCGACCTCAAAGGCGCAAAAGGAAGGTATTTCAGAGTATTTTAAAACCCCACTAAAAGTAGCGCTAATGGGTGGGAGTTCAGTGGGCGCAAGCGACACTTTAATTAAAGGTGGCGGTGGCAAAGATATGACCAAAAAACAGGGGCAAGTCAAACCGGTTGATGGACCTGATGGAAAGAAGAAAGCCGTTAATATTGATGAAGTCAAGAAAGCGGTCGAAAAAGCAGAAAAAGTAAAGCTTGAAGAACTGAAAAAGAAAATTGAAAAAGCGATTGAAGATAGTCCAAGTTTAAGTAAATTCAAGAGTCAGATTTTATTGGACATTACTTCTGAAGGTTTGCGTGTGCAAATCGTGGATGATAAAAACCGGCCTATGTTTAACTCCTCTAAGGCCGAGATGCAGCCTTATGCAAAAGAGATTTTGCAGGAAATTGGCCAGATGCTCAATGGCGTGACCAATAAAATCAGCTTGTCCGGCCATACCGATGCTACGCCTTACCCGAATGGTGAAAAGTCTTACAGCAATTGGGAGTTGTCGTCAGACCGCGCCAATGCTTCACGCCGTGAATTAATTGCCGGTGGTATGGATGAAACCAAGCTATTGCGTGTAGTGGGGCTTTCTTCGGCTTCCTTGCTGGATAAAGAAAATCCGTTTAACCCGAGTAACCGGCGCATCAGCATCATCATTATGAATAAGCAAGCGGAAGAAAATGCATTAAAAGACGATAGCGCGGTAAACGTCGCCTCAGATGCAAACCATGAAGAAATTGGTAATGCGGTGCTGGCGCAACCAGCGCCAGCAGCAAAAAAGTTGAATTAGTGAGTTTTATGGGTCGTATTCATCTAATTGATATTAAGCGTTTGGGAACATGATTGTATGGACATGAAAACATTACCAACTACCGAATTACGAAGCCTGCTTGCCGCAGTGTCTGATCATGGCAAGCAGCATCTGGTTGAGGTTGAAGCGGATTTACTGCAAACCACCTATTTACTCAGTGAAGCCATTGAGAAATTAGGCGTGAGCTTTATGGCAGTACATGAGGCCGTTACCGAGCAGCAAAATGTGATTGATAACTTAATGAAGGTACATCAGTTTGATCGCGAAGAAACTAAGAAACTTGAGGCGTTTAAGCTAAAAATAGGCGACGAAGTCAACGCCGCTGTTACGGGCTTGCAGTTTCAGGATCTCACCAGCCAATTGCTGACTAGAACTATTAAGCGCGTCAATGGATTGAAAGACTTGCTGCATGAGTTGGGTAATCACAGTGATGAGATTGATCCCGAACATGAACATGAAGAGATCGCCAAGTTTCTTGATGATATGAGTCATAGTTTGCACGAGGGCAGTCGCGCACTTTCAGGCGGGTTACGGCGGTCAGTAGACCAGCAAGATATGGCGACGGGTGATATTGAGCTTTTTTAGTTTACGAAGCTAAATATTAAACAACATCTGCCGTTAAGTAAGTTAAGCCTTAAAACAACATCAATATACGTCATAAAAAATACCCTTAAAAATTGATTTAAAAATGTCCTTAAATAATGTCCTTAATGAATGTTTTAAAAATGCTTTTATTTGAGAGATTTTAGCTTTCTCGGAATAGTGCTTTATTAACAATGAATTAGATTAACAATGAAAAAAGTGAGTAAATGAAATGGCAAAAACAATTCTAGCAGTGGATGACTCAGGTTCTCTTCGCCAGATGGTGGCATTTAGTCTCAAAGCTGCCGGTTACGATGTAGTGCAAGCCGTTGATGGGCAAGATGGCTTAAATAAAGCCAAAGAAAAGACGGTTGATCTAGTGCTTACTGATCAAAACATGCCAATTATGGATGGCTTAACGTTGATTAAACATCTGCGTGAATTGGGTTCATACCAAAAAGTGCCAATTTTAATGCTCACCACAGAATCAAGCGATGAAATGAAAGCAAAAGGTAAAGCTGCCGGCGCTAATGGCTGGCTGGTTAAGCCCTTTGATCCAAAACGCTTAATTGAAGTGGTGCAAAAGGTGATTGGATCATAAGTATATTTGTGCCATTGGTACGGTAGACGTAGCCTTGATGCATACGACTTTTCAATGGCTTTAGCCATTAGAAAATCGGAGTGCCTGTGGTGTAGTGAAATGGAATCGAGAACTAAGACCGCAGGGGTCTTCCCCACCAAATATAGTCGCACTATGTGCTCGTTATTTTAGAGTGAAAGAACACTTGGCGGCAGAATAAATACAGACGGAGTACGGCAATGACAATTGATATGAGTCAGTTTTATGAGGTCTTTTTTGATGAGGCGGAAGAGTTATTAGCTGAGGCTGAGCGACTACTGCTTGGTATCGAAATTGATGACCCCGACACTGAAGAGCTGAATGCGATTTTTCGTGCAGCGCATTCGATAAAAGGTGGCGCGGCTACTTTCGGCTTTATGGACATGACGGAAATTACGCATGTGCTAGAAAATTTGCTGGATAAAATTCGCAAAAATGAAATGGCATTGACGGCAGAGCACGTTGATGCCTTTTTAGCGGCAAAAGACGTGTTGAAAATGGAAGTGGACGGTCACCGTCTGGCGACCCCCGTTGATCAAGATCAGGTGGCAGACGTCAAGATGATGTTGAATTTACTTTCAGAAGCGGGTGGCGTGGTGATTAAGCCGGCGCCAGTAGCTATTACACAAACACCTGATCCGACTCCTGTTGCGGCGCCTGCTATTACGGCACCGCAAGCGCGCGCGGATGGGCTGACTCAGTTTCATATTTATTTACCAGAAATTTCAGATAAAGACGCAGGCAATCTCGAAGAGGAGCTTGGTCTATTGGGCGATGTGGTTTCCAATAAAAATGAACATGGTCGCTATGTATTTGTGTTAACGACAGACTCATCTCAAGCCGATATTGTTTCAATTTGCTCGTTTGTATTAGACCCGGATGATTTGGTCATTTCTTTGGCGCCTGCAGCTTCGGCTGTTGCAGTGCCCGTTGCAGCTGTTTCAGCACCTGTAACCACTGAAGCAGTGGTGGAAAAAGTGCTAGCGAAAGTTGATGCAAAATCTGCCGCGTCTGACGCTAAAGTTAAGATTGAAGAAGAAGTAGGCTACGGTTTATTTTCAGAAGATGGAAAAAATGATGTTGAAGAAGGTTACGGTTTTTTTGCGCCATTTAAACCGCATGTTGACGCAGCAGTTGCTACGCTTATTGGTGATGATACTTTAGCCACTGAAGCCAACTCGGGTAAAGCTGAAGCTGTTGTAGAACACGCCACTGAAGCTGTAGAAAGAAGAAGCCCAGGTCGCCGTGAATCAGACAAAGCACCCGCCAATGCAGAAACTTCTTCAATTCGGGTTGGCATCGAAAAGGTCGATCAACTCATTAACTTAGTCGGCGAACTGGTCATTACACAAGCCATGATCGAGCAGCGCATTAGCCATTTAGACCCAGTATTACATGAGCCGCTGATTAATAGCGTAGGGCAACTCACCCGCAATACGCGCGATTTGCAAGAATCTGTCATGTCTATCCGTATGATGCCGATGGATTTTGTATTCTCTCGCTTCCCTCGTATGGTGCGCGATCTCGCTGCCAAATTAGGCAAGAAAGTTGAGTTCGTCACAGTCGGTGCGACGACAGAATTAGACAAAGGGTTAATCGAACGCATTGTTGATCCGCTGACGCACTTAGTGCGTAACAGCGTGGATCATGGTGTGGAAACACCAGAAAAACGTAGAGCCGCCGGCAAAAATGAAACGGGTGTGTTAACGCTTTCTGCCGCACACAAGGGTGGTAGTATTGTGATCGAAGTGACCGATGACGGTGCTGGCTTGAATAGAGCCAAGCTATTAGAAAAAGCGGCTAAAAATGGTTTAGATGTCAGTGAAAACATGTCTGATTCTGAGGTGTTCGCACTGATATTTGCCCCCGGCTTTTCTACGGCAGAAGTCGTGACCGATGTTTCTGGTCGTGGTGTTGGGATGGATGTCGTGAAACGAAACATCACCGCCATGAACGGCGTGGTTGAAATTCGTTCTGCGCTAGGGTTTGGCACCACTATCTCTATTGCGCTACCACTCACCTTAGCGATTTTAGACGGTATGTCAGTATCCTTGGGCGACAGCATCTATGTGATTCCACTGAATTTAATTGTAGAAACGCTACAACCACGCGTGGAAGACATTAAAACCGTGACTGGCGAAGGCCGCATGGTGCATGTGCGTGGCGAATACTTGCCAATTATTGCGCTGCATAGCCTATTTAATCAGCACACCGATATTACCGACCCAACCCAGGGCGTATTGGTGCTACTGGAATCAGACGGTAAAAAATCTGCCTTATTTGTCGATCGATTAGTCGGTCAGCAACAGGTGGTGATTAAGAGCTTAGAAACCAATTATAGAAAAGTGCCAGGCGTATCTGGTGCTACCATCATGGGTGATGGCGGCGTTGCACTGATTTTAGATGTCGCCGCGCTGATTCAAATGGGTCAATCGTCTAATTACCTCACTGGTGCCCTGTCGTTTTCAAATAACGCCAACCTAACTACACAATCAAGCAATGCCTAAGGAGCTTACAAAATGAGTACAGAAACTGCTAGCAGCACAGCCAATACACCAAGCAAAGCCAAAAGTGCCGCAGGTGAATACCTCACGTTTGTGTTGGGTGAAGAAGAATATGGTTTGGAAATTTTAAAAGTGCAGGAGATTCGTGGTTACGATGCCGTGACGCAAATTGCCAACACGCCGGACTTCATTAAAGGCGTCGTGAATTTACGCGGAAAAATCGTACCGATTGTAGATTTACGCATCAAGTTTCATTTAGGCAAAGTGGAATATAACGAATTTACCGTGGTGATTATTCTTAATCTGCATGGCCGCGTGGTTGGCATTGTGGTCGATGGCGTTTCTGACGTGATGGCCTTAAAAGATGAGCAAATTCGTGATGTGCCGTCTCTGGTGACTAGCATTGATACTAAATACATCGTTGGGCTAGCCACGGTAGAAGCGCAGATGCTGATTCTGGTGGATATTGAA
>CAINWC010000057.1 GCA_903854305.1 uncultured Pseudomonadota bacterium
AAGCAAAGGATTGCTAATAAGATGACTCCAAAAAGCATTCGTTCGCATCTAGCTCCATATTCGATTTTCTCGAAAAGAAAAACTACTATTGCCCATGCTTTCGCTTCAGCGCAGGCGCCTTCAGATAAATACGACGAAGAGAAAGTTGATGCTGCACTTAAAGCACTTGGGCAGAAAGATTTAAAGAGGCTTTCCTGCGTCTATTGTGAAAGGCAAGCGCGGACTTGGGACCATCTTGAGAACCTAGTTAAGGCCGGAAAATTAAATGGATACGGGCATCAAATTGGAAACCTTGTCCCGTGTTGTAGTGACTGCAACTCTAGGAAAGGGGGTAAGCCATTTCGTGATTTTATAAACGCTGATGCAAGCCTCACGGAAACCGAAAAGTTAAATCTCATCGGCAGACTTGCAACACACCTCACCTTAGCAAAACCCATTCAATCAGTTAACCCGAGTCTTGAAGGGCAAGAGGCGCTCACAAAGTTCTTGGCATTGCAAACTCAGATTCTTGACCTTATGGAAGAGGCTGACAAGTATGCTCAAATACTTCGGTTGCAAAAAAATGACTAAGTTAAATATAGTATTGAGAGTGTTGTTATGAATGATTTACTTACTACCGCAGATGAAGCATACGGTATATCAAACTACGAACTTGCATTCAAGCTTTACAAACCCCTTGCAGAGAATGGGGATGCATTAGCGCAAAGCCGACTAGGCCGCATGTATTTTGTAGGGTTAGATACAGTACAAGATTATAAACTGTCACTTTACTGGTTCATAAAATCAGCTGAACAAGGAAATGTATTGGCGCAATACAGCCTTGGCGGTATGTATTCAGAAGGATTCGGTACGGCACAAGATTGTAAACAGGCATGTTATTGGTATGAAATGGCTGCGGCAGATGGGTATGTTGGTGCCCAATTTGATTTGGGGAATATATATTCTAGAGGTGAAGGTGTAGCGCAAGATTATAAGCAAGCCCATTACTGGTTTAGCAAGGCCGCAGAAACAGGAAATCCAAAAGCACAATTCAACCTTGGGTATATGTATGACAAAGGGAAAGGTCTAGCGCAGGATTTTAAGCTTGCAGACACTTGGTATAGAAAAGCAGCTGAGCAAGGGGATGTCAGAGCACAATATAACCTTGGCCATATGTATGAGGTGGTGGATACAGTGCAAGATTATAAACAAGCATTTTATTGGTACACAAAAGCAGCTGAGCAAGGTGATGCCAGAGCACAATACGCTCAAGGTTATATGTATGCAAGTGGTCTAGGTACAGCTCAAGATTACAGTCAAGCATTAGAATGCTTCAAAAAAGCTGCAATCCAAGGAAATGAAGTTGCGCAAACGAATCTTGGGCATTTGTATTTTGAAGGGTTAGGTACAGTGCAAGATTATAAACAAGCATTTTATTGGTACACTAAAGCAGCTGAGCAAGGACTTGACGCAGCAGGATTCTATCTTGGCTGTATGTATTCTGATGGCATAGGAGTAGCGCAAGATTATAAACAAGCATTTATGTGGGCAAGCCTAGCATCGGCTAATGGTGATAAAGCTGCTGTTAAACTTCGTGACTTGGTCGCAGGAGAATTAACTCAAGAGCAAATTGATGAATTAAATAAATTGCACTAGCCTGCGCAATGCCGGATTAGCAAGGTAATCCGCCGTATGTTTAATAACTTACGACACAATACGCACCACAATCGATGTCCTGCAAGCCAATATCCATGCGGGGCGCAGGGCATGTGCTTTTAGCTTAACGCACTCAATCTGTAAAAATTTTCTGCCATAAAGCGTTCACGGCAGTTGCATGTTCACTCACTTTCGATATTTCTACCCTTAAATGCGCCGCGCCTTGTAGCTTGAGCATGTGCTGAGTATGGCGATAATCTCGATAGGCTAGCACGACATTATCCGCTAAATCTTGGTCGATGATATTGAGTGAAGCTAACAACCTTAACAAGCCAATATTGCCAATGTTACCTGTGAGTTGCGGGTATTGTTTTGCGTGTGCCAACACCATATATTGCACTAAAAACTCCACGTCAATAATGCCGCCTACGCTGTGTTTAATGTCAAAAATATCTGCTGCAATATGTAGTGTTGCGCGCATTTTTTCGCGCATGGATTGTACTTCCAGCTTCAACTTGGCGGCGTCTCGCGGCTGCGTCATCACTTCGATACGAATCTTATCGAACGCTGCACCTATACTGCTATCACCCGCCACAAAACGGGCGCGGGTAATGGCTTGGTGCTCCCACACCCAAGCTTTGTTAAGCTGATATGCCCTAAATGCCGTCACGCTACTGACTAGCAATCCACTATTACCATCTGGGCGTAATTGCAAATCCGTTTCGTAGAGTAAACCAGCAGAGGTTAAACTGTTAAACCAGTTGTTGATGCGTTGCGCAAAGCGGGCATAAACCTCTCCCGCCTCTGGTGCATCATCATCGTACAGGAAAATAATGTCTAAGTCGGACGCGTAACCTAGCTCTTTACCGCCTAGCTTGCCATAGCCGATAACTGCGAACTTTGGCACCTCAAGGTGCTTGCCGCGTACATTTGGCCAAATAAAACTCAAACTCACACTTAATATTAAATCAGCCAGCGCGCTCAAATAATCCGAAAGCTTTTCTGGTGATAACTCACCATTAATATCTTGTGCGGCAAATCTAAATACATTGGCATGTTTAAAATGGCGCATTAAATCCATTTGCCGCTCAATATCGCCATCTGCCAGTATCAGGCGTTTAACCAACTCCTCGCGCATCATTGCAAAATCCGGCTCTGCGTATAAAGTACGTGTATCTAATAATTCATCTAACAATATGGGGTGTTGGACCAAATAATTGCTTAGCCACGGGCTACTGCTGCATAATTTAACCAGTAAATGCATGGCATGAGCATGTTCTGCCAGTAAGGCCAAGTAACTGGCGCGGCGGCAGATACTCTCAAGGAGATCAGTGACGCGCATTAAGGTTGTATCAGCATTAGGCATTAAAGCCGCCTGTGAAATCACAAGCGGCATCAATGCATCAAAGCGCAAACGGCTGACTTCTGGCAACTGTAAATAGCGGCTACTTTGATGCAAGGTATTTAATCGACGTAGTGTTTCTGGCCCCTCATCAAAGCCCATCTTTTGCAAAGCGGCTTCTGATTCTGGCGCAGTTAATGCGCCATTCCAGATAGATTCTTCAAGATCTAAGGCCTCCTTACTCGTGTTAGCATCACTAAAAGTTGCATCAAAATGTTGCTGTACTTGCTGGCGATAGCTATTTAATTTGGCTAAAAAACACGCCCAATCGACAAAGTTCATCGCTTTGGCAATCCGCGCTTTTGCTTCATCTGATTTCGGTAGTTCCTGCGTTTGTGCATCTTCTACATACATTAACCTGTGTTCTAAATTTCTTAAAAACACATAAGCTTCACCAAGCTCACTCACGGTCTTTTCAGGAAGCAAGCCTTTGTTTTTCAGTAAATCCAGCACTGATAAAGTCGGTTTAATTTGCAGGCTCACATCTTGCCCGCCACGAATCAGTTGAAATACCTGCGCTATAAATTCAATCTCGCGGATACCGCCACGGCCAAGCTTGATGTTATCGTACATGCCTTTGCTATTCACATCACGCTGAATTTGAATCTTCAAATCGCGCATACTTGCAAATGCGCCAAAGTCCAGATATTTACGAAATACGAATGGTTTAAGCAAACGTGAAACTTGATTACCGCCCGTGATTTCGCGGCCTTTAATCCATGCGTAACGCTCCCACTCACGGCCATTATTTTGATAGTAATCTTCAAGCGCATCCAAATTAGAAACCAGCGCGCCTTCACTGCCAAACGGCCGCAAACGCATATCCACTCTGAACACAAAACCATCCTCGGTGATTTCATCGATGGTCGCGATGAGCTTTTTAGCTAAACGCGTAAAAAACTCTTGATTACTAATTGGCTTTTCACTGTCCGTTTCACCTTCAGAGGCATAAGCAAAAATCAAATCGATATCAGATGAAACATTAAGTTCGCCGCCACCCAACTTACCCATGCCAATGACAATAAAGCTTTGTGGATTACCCTCTGAATCCACAGGCTGACCATGCGCATTTACCAACCAGGTATGCAAGAAATCAATCGAAGTGTTAATCACGCACTCTGCTAACTGAGAAATGGTGCGCATCACCTCTTGTAGGCCAGTTAATCCAACCCCTGCTAATCCATTCAAGTCTCGCACAATGATTCGCGCTAAAACTTGCTGGCGCAAAGCCCGCACGGCACGTTTTAATGAAATTTCATCAACAATATTCTGTTGTGCCAAAAAATTCTGCATATCACTTAACTGATAGTCTTTATGCAGATTTGTTAGCAAATCATTCAGTAATCCAGCATCTTTTGTAAACAGCCTCTTTGCAAAAGGGCTACAACTTACAGCATGGCGTACATAAGCCTCATCACTAGAAGGGATGCGGGTTTCAGATAACAAATTATCGAGTGTTAGCATAGGTTTTTTAAGGTAATATGACGTTTTTAAGTTCAGTTACAACTTGATTTTATACAAGTCCGAATGATATTTAAGCAAACCAAATTATAAAAGTATAAAAGCAATTTAAGGGGATTTTAAGCATGTCAATTGAGTCAGTTCTTCAAGAAAACCGCGTTTTTGAACCAAGTGCAGCGCTTGTAAAGTCGGCAAATGTCTCTGGCATGTCAGCCTACAACGCTTTATGCCAAGAGGCAACAGACGATTACGAAGGCTTTTGGGCAAAGTTAGCGCGTGAGTTATTGGTTTGGAACAAGCCATTCACTAAAACGCTTAACGAAGAGAACGCGCCATTCTATAAATGGTTTGAAGACGGCGAACTGAATGTTTCTGCCAACTGTTTAGACCGGCACCTCAATACTATCCCGAACAAAGTGGCGATTATCTTTGAGGCGGATGATGGCACTATCATCAACGTGACCTTTAAAGAACTTTACCACCGCGTTTGTCAGTTTGCCAACGGCTTAAAAAAACTGAATCTAACGCTAGGTGACCGCGTCATTATTTATTTGCCAATGGGCATAGATGCTGTAGTCGCCATGCAAGCCTGCGCACGACTAGGCTTAATACATTCGGTGGTTTTTGGTGGCTTTTCAGCCAAAAGTATTCACGAACGCATTTTAGATGCTGGCGCTGTTGCGGTGATTACTGCCGATGGCCAATATCGTGGCGGTAAAACCTTGCCGTTAAAAAATGCGGTAGATGAAGCCATAGCACTGGGTGGCTGTGAGTCAGTCCAAAATGTCGTGGTGCTTAAAAAAACAGGTTTAGACATCGAAACAAAAGCTAATGACATTTGGTGGCATGATTTGATCGCAGGCGTTGCCGATACCTGCGAACCAGTGATGGTGAACGCAGAACATCCATTATTTTTGCTGTATACCTCAGGCAGTACCGGCAAACCAAAAGGCGTGCAACACAGCTCTGCAGGTTATTTGCTACATGCCATGAATACCATGCGCTGGACTTTTGATATAAAGTCTTTTGATATTAAAGACAATGATGTATTTTGGTGTACTGCTGACGTAGGCTGGATTACCGGCCATACATATGTCGCATACGGTCCGTTGGCGATGGGCGTGACGCAAATCATCTTTGAAGGTATTCCTACTTATCCAGATGCAGGCCGCTTTTGGAAAATGATTGAACATCATAAAGTAACGATTTTTTACACGGCACCAACGGCTATTCGCTCGTTGATTAAAGCCGCTGATACGACACCAGCCACACATCCTAAAAACTATGATTTAACCAGCTTGCGCATTTTGGGTTCTGTGGGTGAACCGATTAACCCTGAGGCCTGGATGTGGTATTACGAAAACATTGGCGGCGGTAAATGTCCAATTGTTGATACCTTTTGGCAAACTGAAACTGGCGGTCATGTCATTACGCCGCTACCAGGCGCTACAGCACTGGTACCAGGCTCTTGCACATTACCATTCCCTGGTATTGATATTGCAGTGGTAGATGAAACCGGCAAAGACGTACCTTGGGGTACGGGCGGTTTGTTGGTCATTAAAAAACCTTGGCCTTCGATGATACGTACCATTTACAACGACCCTGAACGCTACAAATCAAGCTATTACCCAGTAGATTTAGGCGGCACTATTTATCTGGCTGGCGATGGTGCAGTGCGTGATGCCAAAACAGGTAATTTCACCATTATGGGCCGTATTGATGACGTGCTTAATGTTTCGGGCCATCGTTTAGGTACAATGGAAATCGAGTCAGCATTGGTTTCAAACCCATTAGTGGCAGAGGCTGCTGTAGTTGGCAAACCACACGACATTAAAGGTGAGTCTGTAGTGGCTTACGTGGTACTAAAAGGCCCACGCCCCGAAGGTGATGAAGCGAAGAAAATCGTCGCGCAATTACGTGATTGGGTAGGTAAAGAAATCGGCCCGATTGCTAAACCAGATGAGATTCGCTTTGGTGACAACCTGCCAAAAACCCGTTCAGGTAAAATTATGCGCAGGCTATTACGTAGCTTGGCAAAAGGTGAAGAAATCACCTCTGATATTTCAACCTTAGAGAATCCAGCGATTTTGGATCAATTAAAAGAAGTGATTAAGTAAGCGTTTAAGCAAATCATGGAAGGCTTGCTGGTGTTAGCTGCATTGGTGCTGGCAGCCTTCTTTTTGATGCGTGGAAAGTAATATCCTGTAGAAATTATTTATCGCTATGAATGTCTCCTCATTCAACTCCAATATAGCAAGTTTTAACTCCACCAGTCATTAAATGAACTCATTTACATTACAGCTCAAATGCTTGCTCGCACTCAGCTTGTCGACCACGTTAATCTCATCAGCACTTGCCAGCAATCACTTACAAAAACTCATCCAAGATGACAAGCAATGGGTGCATCCGCGAAAAGATTACGCCAATACCGGCTTTAGCGGACTGAACCAAATTAAACCAAGCAATATTAATCAACTCAAACTGACTTGGACATTCTCTACCGGGGTTAATCGCGGGCATGAAGGTTCGCCGATCGTGCTAGGCAACACCATGTTTGTACACACGTCTTTTCCGAATAACATTTACGCGCTTGATTTAAATAACAATCAGAAAATCATCTGGTCTTACTTTCCTAAGCAAGACCCGCAAACACAGGCTTTATTGTGTTGTGATACCGTTAACCGCGGTTTGGGTTATGGCGATGGCAAGATCTTTTTACAGCAGAATGACGGCGTGTTGGTTGCCTTGGATGCTAAATCAGGCAAGCTAATATGGCAAACCAAAGTAAACGATATTAAAACAGGTGCCAGCAACACCAATGCGCCGCATGTGATTAAAGACAAAGTCATTACAGGATGCAGTGGCGGCGAGTACGGCGTGCGCTGTTTTATCGCCGCTTACAACATTAACGATGGCTCACTCGCTTGGAAGGCTTATAGCACAGGGCCTGATAGCGAAACACTGATTGGCAAGGGCTTTAATGAAGCTAATCCGCACTACTCTGCTTTATCTACTTACCAAGATGTGAATGGTGGTAATAAAGAAGATGGCTCGTTTAAAGCGCTGACAAAAGACCAACTCAAATTTCCAGAGGCTGATTTAGGTGTTAGAACTTGGCTAAAACCACAAGCCAACCAAGAAGGTTGGCAACATGGCGGTGGGCCGGTTTGGGGTTATTTTTCTTATGATCCTAAACTGAATCTCATGTATTACGGCACAGGTAATCCATCGGTATGGAATGCCGATGTACGGCCTGGTGACAACAAATGGGCAATGACCATTTTTGCACGTAATCTTGATACTGGCATGGCAAAATGGGGCTTCCAGATGACTCCGCATGACGAATGGGATTATGACGGTATCAACGAAATGACGTTGATCGATGTCCCCATGAAGGATAAGGATGGCAAAGACCACTCTAAGCTTCTGACCCACT
>CAINWC010000058.1 GCA_903854305.1 uncultured Pseudomonadota bacterium
ATCCGGCTTTTTTACGGTCATTATTTCGCAAACCAACTGCGACTGATCATCGTCGCAATACATCAATATTTAAATATCACTCAGTTCAATCAATTGAAATCTGCTTGAACTGAGTTGTTCAGGGTCGACTAATTAAATTTAGTCATTACCGCCCATTAAGCCCATTAATAACTGCAGCAGGCTGGTAAACAAGTTGTAAATACTCATATAAAGACCCATCGTTGCCATTACATAGTTAGTTTCGCCACCGTTCACAATGCGGCTCACGTCATACAAAATAAAGCCTGAAAACAAAATCACGCCAATCGCTGATAACGCTAGAGTAAATGCTGGGATATGTAAGAATATATTTGCAAGTGAAGCCACAATCAGCAAAATGATACCCACCAATAAGAATTTACCCATAAAGCTAAAGTCTTTTTTGGTGGTAGTTGCAATACCTGCCAAAGTTAAAAAGATAATGCCTGTACCACCTGCGGCTAAACCGACAATTTGAGCGCCATTACGCAAATGCAGGGCATGTTGCAAAATTGGGCCGAGCATCAAGCCGAGCAAAAAGGTTAAACCCAAGAGTAAAACTACGCCGATGCTACTGTTGCGATTAGCCGTCACTGCCGCAAACATACCGTAGATCACGGCCATTGCACCAATTGCGAATATAAATGGATGTAATGCTGCAAAAGAAAAATCCAGACTCATGCCAATAAACGCGCCGATGACAGTTGGAACGAGTGATAAGCCTAACAGTGCGTAGGTGTTGCGCAAGACTTTATTTGTCACTTGCTGAGCTGATTATGAACGACCGATAACTTGCATTTCGTCAAACATTGTGTGCTTCCTTTAAGTAATAAATTACTATGAACTACAATAAAAATTTAAACGTACTCGCATAACTAACGAATACTTTAACTAAGATAGCGATTAACCCAATAAGTTTCAAGTGATAAGTTGTTACAAATTACATATTGTTTGTTAAATCACGACTAAACAAACAACTCGCCTTCTACCACACCTACCTGCGCGACCTGATGTACCGCCCGCACGAACTCGGCACTTTCATGCAAGGCATCTAAACTTGGCGGATGCTTATGCCCATGCATGCGCGCCAGTCTTGCAATACTTTGTGCTGAAATTGTCCATTTAAGGTTCGCCAGCAATTCATCTGCCATTGCCGGTTGATTGCATAGCAATACCATATCGCAACCAGCAGTTAAAGCCGCCAAGGCGCGCGTAGTCACATCACCACCTGCACTGGCAGCTTCCATACTTAAATCGTCACTAAAAATCACGCCATTGAAACCTAATCGTTCACGTAATATTTTTTGTAACCACCGCGGAGAAAATCCCGCCGGCTTATCGTCCACTTTTGGGTAAATGACATGCGCAGGCATAATGGCTGGTATGCCATCATCAATCAGCATTCTAAAAGGTTGCATGTCATGCTGGGCAATTTGGTCAAACTCTCGGTCATCCACGGGCATGCTCACATGAGAATCCGCCACCACAAAGCCATGCCCTGGAAAGTGCTTACCAACCGCAGGCATGCCGCCTTTTTTAAGGCCTTGCATGAGCGCAAAGGCTAGGTCGTTAATCGCTTGCGGATTTAAATGAAACGCCCTATCGCCTATCACCAAACTATCGCCATAATCCATATCCAGCACTGGTGTAAAGCTGAAATCTACGCCATGTGCACGTAATTCTGCAGCTAAAATCCAGCCAGCCTCTGTTGCAAGTTCTTTGGCTTTTTTGGGATTGCTGTCCCAAATCTTGCCAAATTCACGCATGGGCGGAATTTTAGTAAAGCCTTCTCGAAAGCGCTGTACACGACCACCTTCATGGTCCACGGCAATCAATAAAGGTGGGCTGCGAACCGCATGAATACTGGCTGTCAGGGCATCTAGTTGCGCATTATTGATAAAGTTGCGTTTAAATAAAATAACGCCACCCACTAGCGGGTGCTGTAAACGACGTATGTCATCGGCATCAAGTGCTGTACCGAGAACATCTAACATAATGGGACCTAGTGACATGCTTTACCTTTAATCATTTGGGCACCCCTATTAATTCAATTTTCGTCACCATACCGCGTTGCTCATAAAAAATTATTCCTTACATATCAAACATATGCTGCGTCTTAATTTTTTAATCGCGCCTTGTCTGGTTTAGAAACCTGAATTAATAGAGGCACCCATTTATTTAATAACGTATATCTAACATCTTATTTTTCTGTTCTAACATCGAACTTATCACGCAGATAATCACCGCCTAGGTTAATGGCTAAAATCAAACTCATCAAGCTTAAGCCGACGATTAACACATAATGCGGTGCAACCAGCATGTATCGTACACCATCACGCAGCATCGCACCCCACGAGGCATTCGGGCTTTGTATACCCAAGCCTAGAAATGACAAACTTGCCTCGGCAATCATCACGCTGGCTAAACTATAAGTGGCTTCTACCACTAAAATTGAAGCTAACAAGGGCAGTATATGTCGCAAAATCAAACGTGGCACGCTAGCCCCAAGCGATTCTGCCGCCTGTACATGCTGACGATTACGCAAACTCAAGGTTTGACCGCGCGTCAGCCGTGCATAGCTCACCCAACCAGTGATACATAGCGCAATCATCAGATTACCCAAGCCTGGCCCTAGCACTGCGGCAAAGGCAATAGCCAGCAAAATACCCGGGAACGCCAAAAAAATATCCGTGATTTGCATTAATATTTGATCGACTTTTCCACCATAAAAACCGGCGATGAGGCCGATTAAAACGCCGCTAGTCATGGTAACCGCCGTGACTATGATCGCCACCAAAAAAGAAACTTCTACGCCACGTAATAATCTGGCTAAAATACTGCGACCAAGGTCATCTGCGCCTAGCAGGTAAGTTGCATTTGGCAGACTTAAAATCGCGTTCAAATCAATGTGGTTTGGATTAAGCTGAAATAATCGCCCTGCCAATACGGCAAGAATCCAAAAACCAAAAATGCTAAAAGAAAGTTTTTTCATCACCGTTAGCTAGCAAACTTCACGCGCGGGTCGACGAGTCGGTAAAGAATATCTGTCAACAAATTCACCAAGACATAACTTAATGCAACCACCAATACACAAGCTTGCGTCACGGGATAATCGCGTTTTTCAATACTCTCGACTAATAGCCGACCGATGCCATCCCAACTAAAAATCGTTTCGGTAATTACGGTACCGGCCAACAAGCTGCCCATTTGCAAGCCAACAATAGTAATTATCGGTAAAAGTGCAGCACGCAAGGCATGGCGAATAATCACGTTTGCTTCGGTTAAGCCCTTGGCACGCGCGGTTCTAATATAATCATCATTCAATACTTCAAGCAAACTGGTGCGTGTCATCCGCGTGAGTATTGCGCTTAAACCTAAGCCAAGCGTTAATGCCGGCAACACAATTGAAGCGTTTGATTCCATGCCGCTTACAGGCAGCCAGCCTAGCCACACCGCGAATATCAGCATCAGCATCGGTCCTAACCAAAACGCAGGCATGGCGGATAGCCGCACTGAAACAATGGTCACGATTAAATCCTGCCATTTACCGGCTTTAAGCGCGGCGTAAATGCCTAATGGGATACCGATGCTCAAACCAATGAACAGCGATAAAAAGGCCAGTTTTAGTGTGGTTGGATAACGCGTTTTAATAAGCTCGACAATCGGTGTTTTAGTGTGGATAGACCGCCCCAAATCACCATGCGCCAACTTCGTTAAATAAGTACCAAACTGCTGAATGAGCGGTTGATTCAAGCCTAACTCCGCACGTAACTGGGCGCGGTCAGCCACGGTGACGGCGTCCCCTAACATGACCTCTACAGGGTCACCTGGCACCAGATGTATGAGTAAAAAAGTCAGTAGCAATACACCAAACACTACGGCGCAAAAACCAGCAAAGCGCTTAATCATGATGAATCAATACAGGCGTTCCAGTTTCAACGAAATCAAACAGCGCAATCACGTCTGCATTACGCATACGGATACACCCATGCGAGCCACTCTTGCCCATTTCGGTACCATCTGGTGAGCCGTGTATGTAAATATAACGCTGCATCGTATCGACATTACCCAACCGATTCAGGTCAAGTTCGGTGCCTGAAAGCCATAAAATACGCGTTAAAATCCAATCACGCTTTGGAAACTGCGCCATCAGCGCTGGCGTACAAATCTCACCTGTCGCTCGGCGACCAACAAAATCGCTATTAGGCTTTGCACCTGCGCCTATCTTGGCACGAATAATATGCTTGCCTAATGGTGTGCAACCGCTATCTTTCTCGCAACCCGCACCATTAGCGGCAGTAGAAATACTATATTTAGCTTTTACCCAGCCGACATTATCAAAGAGCGTGAGCGTTTGGTGCTGAAGTGAAATTTCAATGCGCATAAAAGATTGTTTAGTTTTTATAGGTTAGGTTGCACTTTGCGTCAAATCGAAAATTATCCAGTCTGACGAATCGAACATAAGTATAGTGAGGCATTAACGGCTAATTGAGTATAGCGGATCAATCCAACCAGTCAGTTTTCCCTCTTTATTAAAGAGAAAGTTAGCGAAATTAGGATCAACGCCAATTTTGTAGGGTGGATGCTGGATAAATTCCTCGCCCCCACGAATACCAAGCGCTTGTTTTGCCGCACCAGCAAGGGCGATTGCTTCATTTTGTGCGGCCAGCTCTTTCAATGTTTTGGCTACACCTGAGATCGGGTTGCCCTGAACAAACTCCTGCAACAACCGCCCATCACCTAAGTGAGTCACAGCCGGCACCATAAACCGAACGTCCGCGGCCAGTTGATTCGTATAAAACTCCAGCATTTTTGCACGTTCTGCACCGCCAAACTTTAATTCTTTAATCACCCACTCCGAGTTCCCCTTAACAGCGTGGACAATGGCATCTTTTCCCTCGCCGATAAACTTTCCTTCTGTGATAAATCCGGCACCCAGCCATTTAAGCTTGGTGAGCGGACTGATCATCCCGATAGCAATATGAATGAACTTATCATTATCTTCACGCATGCAAGGCTCGCAGTGCAAATGCGCTTTATCAAGGGGCGGAAAAGTGAATGTTTCCTTAAGGAAACCCGCCAATTCTGGCGTGGATAAGGTTTCTGGGTGGTGAGTCGCTGCCACGTGCTTCCCTTGCTCGGTTTCGCGCTGATTGATCTGATCAATCACTATCTTACGTTCAGGTTCACTGAAGTTGAGTAGCTTTGCCGCAAGTTGCGTAGACACAACCCAGTCATGGAACTGAGCCTGTGGTATTGATGTCGCTACCGCATACAAAATAGTGGCATCTTTTGAATCTTTTATTGGATCTTTAGATTCCATGTAATCTTTTATCCTGTAACGATGGTTCCATTGATTTCTATTGTATGGCGCGACCATTATTGCACATACCGAACCGCGAAAGTATATCCAAGAATGCCACGATGCTAGCCAGTGGTTAAGGCTTTGTTATTGTAGCCAAATCATCCCAATTACCATCTGATTTTGGCAAGTAATGCTTAATCTGTTTATGCATCGCGGCAAACTGCCCTTCATACCACAGCGGAATATACGGCAATTGATTGTGAATACGCGTAGTAGCTGCTGGCCAGTTTTCATTGGCGAGCAGCGCATCTAGCTCTGCGTCTGTATATCTCCCACGATTAAAACCGTTGGGCGGAACGCTCTTTGAACCGAACGCTTTTACATAAATTTCTGGCGTTTTAATGCCCACCCATGTCAGGCCATATAGTTGAAAATTACCTTGTTTTACATCCTCAAAAAACGTGCCCCAATCCAAGCTGCGAATCTCCAAGTCTATGCCCGCAGGCTGCATTTGTGCTTGCATGATGGTAGCAAAGCGTACGCGCTGTGCATCGGTAGACGTTTTATAGACCAGTTTGAGTGGCTGTTTAACGCCAGCCTCAATGAGTAACTGCTTAGCCAGCGTTGGATTATAGTCATACACAGGTAAATTTGCATGGTTTGTGCTGGAGTGATTTGTACTGGAATGGTTTGTATAGTGCTCTGGCGGCAATATTGCACTGGCAACACGCGTGCTTGAAACCATGACCTTGGCTATGATTGCATTGCGGTCTATCGCATGTGCAATCGCTTGCCTGACTTTTAAGTTTTGTAAAACAGGGTCTTGCATATTCAAACCCAGATACGAAAAATTAGCACCTACGCTAGTTTTAACTATGATTTCAGGTTTGGTTTGCAGATATTTCACTAACTCTGGCGGCAATTCTCCTTGCAATAAATCCACTTCGCCATGCAACAGTTTAAGCACACGCACGGTTGGGTCTTTCACCTCTAGCAGGCTAATTTTCTGGCAATCTTTAAGACGTTGCAAGCTTAACTTGTTCTGCCATGAAATAAATTTCAGCGCGCCACTACCCATAGGCTGATGAGAGAAATCCTGGTTTTTCGCAATCAAATCTGCAGGCAAAATGCCGATGATCAATTTAGCCGGAAAATGGCGATCAGCTTGTTTTAGATGAAATACAACAATGTCATTGTCGATCACCTCGATATTTTTAATATTGGCAAACTCTGCCGTATGTGGTGAATCTTTTAAGGTGGCTAAAGAATCATAAGTAGCTTTGACATCACTCGCATTAAGTGGTGCTTGGTTGTGAAACGGCATGCGGATTTTGTTCAGTTTAAAACGATACTCGGTAGGACTAACCGCTAGCCACGAAGCTAAGCTAGCCACAGGTTTTGATTGGGCATCAAAATCGACCAAACTTTGGTAAATCAGTCGATTTACACGCTCTGAGGCAGCATCTGTAGCGTAACGCGGGTCTAAATTAAGCGGCGCTTGCGCTATGGCAAAGACAATGTCGCGGTGCAGTTGAGCACTCGAGTTTTGTTGAGTACAAGCGCTAATCAGCACGCATAGCGACCCTAAGCAAAATCCAGCTAACGTATTCAATATTTTCATAGTATTCAAGTTTACTAGATTATCTACTAGCTGAATGCCTGACTGATTAGATTATCCAGCATTGCATGCAGGCTTCCGGACCAACTGACCACTTACATGGTCAAGTGAATTTAAATAAATACTTGTTCACACGTATTCCCCGCTAACCTTGCAATGCATTACCATCAACCATGCGTATCATTTATAAAATCATAGCTCTGATTGCCCTTCCTATGCTGTTGCTTGGCATCGGTCTGGATGCATTTTCCGCAAGCGATGACTCATCAACCCTTACTACATCGCTGATAGAAAACGATGCACCCTACGCCGATGAAGGTATTCGTTTCTCATGTAACTTAAGTCGCCTTAACCACATCAAATCAAGCATGGCAGCCTACCTCAGCGCTCTTGGAATTGCCCCTAACCTTGTCTTAACAAAAATGGATCAATCAAACAGTTTACTGACCTTTACCTTAAATACGCCTAAGGACGATTTTGACACACTGCAGTTAAAATACATGCCTGAGTATGCGATTCGAGACGTAACTGTCCTACTCCCTGGTAAAAATGGTGAAATGAGAAAAGTGGTCACCGTTTCTAAAAAAGAAATATTATTAGCTTTTCTTCAGCATGGGCGCCTCACAGAATTCAGTGGTGCAAACTGTGACATGAACGCACTCATAGAACAAGTGAACATTCGTCAAAATATCGTTGCATGGTCTGGGCATTTAAATTGGATCTGGCCCGACGGAGGGCCCGCGAAATGGAATGAAAAGTATTGGCACCAAGGCACGCCTCTGCCTAATGTGCCGTTACATGCGGCTTTCGGTGATGCTTTAATTAATCAGAAAAAATACGCTATCGGCTGCTATACCGCAGCTAAACTCGTCATAGTTCAGGGGGTTTTGGATTATTACCGCCGCATCAAAAGTGATCAGTTACAACTAAAACTGGTTGAGGCGCGGCTAGTCTTAGATCAAGAACCGCTAATGGATATTGAACCTGGAGAAATGTGGTCATTTGAAAAGGACTTTGACTCACAAAAGCTCACACGTCCTGGTAAGATTCTAAAAATCCAACACCATGTCGCACCACGAAATTTCGTCCCTGGTGACTGGGTTTACATATTAAACACCGACCCAATATCATCACAAAAAACGGGATACGAAGGTTCCAATGCAATTTACTTAGGTCGAAATAAATTCGTAGATTATTACAATGACAACCACCACGCTTACACCTACCAGCAGAAACTGGATGAAGTCTATCAATGGCGTAATGGTGTTTTTAGCAGATCCAGAGATTCAGATAAAATTAAGCCGCTTTCCAAAGAGGACTATGAACAACTAGGAAAGCCACCCTCTGAAAGTGGGCTTGTACAAAGCTTTAGAGTTTTTCCCAATCGCTTTTTAAGCTTTGGCTCCTGATACCGAGCCTAATGAATGGTCAATGAGATGAGCATACTCACATTGCTGGAATAACCGCACGACACAATATAGGTAGTGTCGACAATCATATCCCCGAAACTAATGCGGCATTATTTAAGTACATATCGTTATGTCGTTAACAATGGATCATTATCCAAACAATCAAATTGTTTCAGTGCTGCCTCAAACTG
>CAINWC010000059.1 GCA_903854305.1 uncultured Pseudomonadota bacterium
GCGTCGCCGATTTCAACTTGTTTAATGCCAGTAGGTAATTGTTGAATGCTGGGCAGTTTTTTTACGGCATCTGTAACGTTACCTAAAGTCAATTTTGATAGCTCAACTTCAATTTGTACATTACGCGAGCGATCATAGCGGTCTATTACGGCTGGACCGCCAGCCAAATTCAAGCTGGCGACTTGTGCCAGCATCACAGGGCCTTTAGCGCCAGGCACGGTTAAATGCTCTAAAATACTTTGATCTTGTCGTGCTTCATCAGCTAGTTTTACAACGATAGGAATTTGTCGCTGGTTTAAATTAAGTTTTGCGACGGCAAAGTCATAGTCGCCATTGGTAGCAATACGTAATGTTTCGCTAATAGCATTACTGGTTACACCTAAGTCTGCGGCCTTGCTAAAGTCTGGTTGCACAATCATCTCTGGACGAATCAATGTGGCACTTGAAGCGATATTGCCTATGCCTGGTATGGTGCGTAAATCTTGTGTTACTGCATTCGAGGCTTGTTGTAAGGCTGTAGCGTCATCACCACTTAACATCAATATATATTTTTCACCGGAGCCACCTAAGCCAATTTTGCTACGTACCCCGGGTAAATCGAGTAAAGTTTCACGAATTTCATTTTCTATGACCTGTTTGCGTGGCCTTGCACTTCGTTCGTCTAATAGTATAGTCAGTGTCGCCCTTCTGGTTTCCGCTACGCCAGGGCTAGCAAAGGCGTCTGTACCTGCGCTTCCGCCGCCAATGGCAGTGTAAACAGTTTTTACGTGGGCGATTTTATTAATGAGTTGCCGTGCTTCCTCTGCAGATTGTTTGGTTTGAGCTAGTGTAGCGCCTGGAGGTAACTCTAAATAGACTTGGGTTTGTGAGCTATCATCCGCTGGAATAAAGCCTGTAGGCAATAGTGGAATGAGTTTAATTGAGCCAAATAAGAATATAACAGCTGCGACAACAGTAATTAATCTGTGGTGCAAGCACCAGCGGCTCAATGTTAAGTAAGTACGCATCACAAAGCCATCTTCAGTTTTTGTGATGTTTGGTTTTAGTAAATAGGCTGACATCATGGGCGTCAATACGCGCGCTACGGCCAAAGAAGCGAAGATTGCAAATGAAGCTGTCCAGCCAAATTGTTTAAAGAACTTACCTGGAATGCCACTCATAAATGCGGTAGGTAAAAATACGGCAATCAATGTGAACGTCGTCGCTATCACGGCGAGGCCAATTTCATCTGCCGCTTCCATCGCCGCTTGGTAGGGTGTTTTCCCCATGCGTAGATGCCGCACAATATTTTCAACTTCTACAATCGCATCATCGACCAAAATCCCGATGACTAATGACAGTGCTAAAAGGGTCACGATATTAATGCTAAAACCAAAGTTATACATACCGATGAACGCAGGAATGACCGATAAAGGTAAGGCAACCGCGCAAATGAATGTTGCGCGAACATTGCGTAAAAATAGAAAAACCACCAGCACGGCTAGTAGCGCACCCTCTATTAACATGGTGATTGAAGCTTCGTATTCATCTTTTACTGGTTGAACAAAGTTGAACGCTTCAGTGAGTACAATCTCCGGGTGCTTGAGTTTAAGATCCGCAAAAACTTTTTGTACGCCATCACCTACTTCAATCTCACTGGCACCTTTGCTGCGAGATATTTCAAAGCCTACTACTGGTTTCCCATCTAATAAAGCAGCCGATCTTGGTTCTGCAAAGCTGTCTGTGATGCGGGCTACTTGGTTTAATTTGATTTTTCGGCCATCAGTTAAACTCAGTTCAATCTGGCTTATATCTTCTGCCGAATTCACCGTTGCTAACGTGCGTACTGGTTGTTCGCTACCGCCCAGCTTGGTACTACCACCGGAAGCCTCCATTTGGCTTAATTTCAGCTGTTGCGAAATATCCGCTACGGTTGTATTTAATGCCTGTAGTTTTGCCGGATCTAAATCAACAGTGATCTGGCGATTAATACCACCTACACGGGTTACGCGACCCAAGCCTTTTACACTCAATAATTTTTTGGTGAGTTCATTATCTACAAACCAAGATAAAGCCTCATCATCCATATCCGTTGCGCTGAGTGTATAAGCTAATATAGGTGCGCTAGACACATTGAGTTTGTTGATTTGCGGGTCACGCATATCGGTTGGTAGGTCTGCTCTTATTTGTGCAACGGCTGAGCGAACGTCATCTACAGCTTCCTGCACTGGCTTTTCTAGGCGAAATTCAGCGGTAATGGAAACCGTGCCATCTTGTACATTAGTGATAATATGCTTTAGCCCCTGCAGGCTGGCGAGACTGTTTTCAATTTTACGTGCTACTTGGGTTTCCAGTTGAGTCGGTGAAGCACCTGGAAGTGATACGGTGATATTTACTGTAGGTAGATCGAGATCAGGAAAGTTTTGCACTTTCATTGATTGATAGCTAATTAAACCCGCAAATGAGAGCATCACAAATAACATGATGGCTGGAATTGGGTTTCTAATGCACCAAGCGGAAATGTTCATGCGGCTATTAGGTCTTTATATGAGCTGGATTTTAATGTACTTATTGTTTAGTGCTATTGGCTGGAGTAGCGAGTAATCTGGTTTCAGTCACCACCTTAACAAGGTCGTTATCCGATAAAAATGCGCCACCTGTTGCTACTAACATTTGTTGAGGCGTAATCCCGCTGATAATTTCAACTAAGTTGCCAATGCGTCTGCCTGTTTGCACTTTAATCTGCTTGGCGATTTGCTTGCCGTGATCTGTTTTAATCGCAAATACATAAGTAAAGCCATCACGCATCACTAGTGTTTGCTGCGTTACCGTTAATGTGCTGGATTGCCCCATGACAAACTCACCTTTTGCAAACATGCCAGCTTTAGCTGTGTTGCTGGTAGGTAAATCCACATAAATAATTGTATTACGCGTTTGCATATCGACGGTAGGTGAAACTTTTCTTACTTTACCTTTGAAGGTAGAACCATCCGCCGCCGTTATATTTGCTTGCATGCTAACTTTAATTTTTGGTAAATCTGATGAAATAACTTCTGCACGCCACTCTAATTTTTCTTGGCGTATTAATCTGAAAAGTTCGTTGCCAGTGCCTACCACTGCACCTACTGTGGCACTTCTGCTTGAAATAATACCGCTATCAGGCGCTACTATCTTGGTGTTTTTCAGGCGAATCTGTTGCGTGGCAACCGCTGCTTTAGCCACTTCAATTCGGGCTTTTGCTGTATCAGCGGCGGTGGTGTACTGGTCAATCTGTTGGTTAGACATCGCCCCGGTATTTTGTAAAGTACGTGCGCGATCAGCATTATTAATCGCTTCTTTACCTTGCGCTTCGGCTTCCATCAAGCTGGCTTTGGCTTGGTTAAGTTCAGCAATAATGGATTCTGCAGAAAAATCGGCCAAAAGCTCGCCTTTTTTAACCACATCACCGACATTAACCAGTACATTAGTCAGGCGTAATCCATTCGCCTCACTACCAATAATTGCTTCTTGCCATGCCGCAATGTTGCCATTTGCAGCTATTTTAAGTGGCAATACAGTTTGCTGTGCATGTGTCAGTGTCACGGTTAGCGCGGGAGTCACGCTTTTTAGCTCATTGGCCTTGTCCGCATGGGCATCAATAGCCAGCAGTAGAAAAAAGGGCGCAAACAGTATAAGAGATTTATTGAACATTACATTGGCTGACAATGGTTTGATTGTAGATTGCATGGTTAATCTCATGGTTGCACTTGTTGTTTTTCTGCAGATGAGTCTACTGCTGGAGCAGATAAAGTCATCGCTGAATTATTTAGATCAGTTTGTTTAAGTTCTCGGTCAAAAGTTAGTATTGGCGTATTGAGTACTTCTGTCCAGCCGCCCCCCATTGCGCGGTACAGCGAAACCCAGGCGAGTGCTTGCTCATTTTTTAAAGTATAAACATTACTATGCGCTTGAAAACTTGCACGACGCGCTTCTTCTAATTCAAATAAATTGGCTAAATTGGCTTTATAGCGCACCTCTGTGGCTGTCAAAGAAAGGCTAAAACCATCGGCTGCCTTGTTTACATCATCCAAGCGTAATGCCGTGCTATTTAAAGTAGCCATTGCCTCTTCAACTTCTCGCACTGCATTACGTGCGACACTTTCATATGTGCTTTTCGCCGCCTCATACTGCGCTTTTGCTGCATTGATGTTGGCTGCACGAACACCTGCATCAAAAATTGGTAAAGAGACCGCAATAGGTCCGATTGACCAAGTCAGACCATCCAAAGTGGAGCGGCGTCTGTTCGTCATTAGCTTATGAGCAGATGAATCGTATGACAGGCCAATATTGCCCGCTAAACTTAAACGCGGATAGCGCTGCGCTTCGTTAAGTGCAATTTCAAAGCTAGCAGCATCCACATTGCGTTCCGCGTTCAGCACATCTGGGCGTTGCGCAAGTAACTTGGCTGGAATTTCACTTACTTCAACGCCGATAGGCATTGGCACTACACCTGTATTTTTAGCTAATAATCCCTTTAAATCAGCCTCTGGAATCGCGGTAAGTGCGACTAAGCTTTTGATGATTAAAGTACATTGTAACGCTTGTTTTTTAAGTTGATTTTCAGCTTCTGAAGCCTGTGCACGTGACTGGCTAGCACTTGCTGGTGCCAAAAATCCTGCTTTCGCCGTTAAGTCAGATAACCGTGCAGTTTCGCTGCTTGAGTCAGCATTGTTTTTAGCAACATTGCTTAAGTTTTCGCATAAGCGATAATTGATATATTGGTTGGCTGTTTGTGCCGCAACAATGATTCTAGCCTCATGCCATAATGCATTAGTGCCTGCTAGCTTAGCGCTTTCTTCATTTTTAGCCGCTTTATTTTTACCCCAAACATCCAGTTCCCAGCTGGCGCTTGCATTGATACCTAAGCTGTTTGAAGTTGGAAATGTAACGCCATTGGCAGTAGGTAATACTTGACCACTTCTGCCTCGGCTTGCGCTGGCTTCGGCGGTAATTGCCGGTAATAATTGAGCATCTGCAACCGTTACCGAGGTTTGCGCGGCAATCACTCTAGCCTTTGCGCTTTCAATATCAGGGCTTACTTTTTGGGCGGCTTCAATGAGCTGAATTAATGCAGGGTCATTGAACTGTTGCCACCAATTTTTCAGGCCACTTAATTGTCCATCGTGTGCTTGTTTGGTTGGCAGTGGTTCTATCCAACCATCGGCTGGTGGATGTGGTTTAAAAGAATTGACATGAGACATGCTACAAGCTGAAAGTCCTAGCAGGCTAAGAAGTGCGCAGTGAATTAAATGTCGTTTAATAGAGATCATACTTTTGTTGTTTAATTTTTTCTAAGTATTTTTTAATATTAGGTTTTCTAAAGCTTAGCTGTAAATGAGAAAATTTTAAACAGTATTGTAACGCGAAGGCTGTTAGCAAGCATGACTAATTGACGAATTAAACCCGTTAAAAGTCAGTGCTAGATTTAGCTTGATTTAAATTTTGGTGGTTTTAATGGATATAACGCGAGAGGGATTAGGTGGCGCCTTCGTCCGACGTTAATCAATGTTCAAACTCAAGCAGTGGCACTGGTTTACTAAACAAATATCCCTGATATAACGCACAGCCATTGAGTGCTAGGGTAATCCCCCATTATTAATTGTAGTGGTTGATTATTAATCTTAATGGGTGAGTAGGATTAATTGAGTACCAAACCCTGTTGGGGGGGGGGCTTGGTACTCTAGTTGCTAAGTGGCACCTTTAATACTAACGCCAAAGGATTAACCCTTTTTAGCGTCTAGAGCTTCCCATCTGGCGAGCAAGCTTTCTAGCAAGCGCTCAATTTCAATCAATCTGGCTTGCAATATTTTCACTTTTTCAGCTTGGGCTTTATAAATGTCATTATCTGCAAGTTGCGTGTTGATATTGGTTTGTTCTGCTTCTAGCTTCTCAATTTGTGCGGGTATTTCCTCTAACTCTTTTTGCTCTTTGAAGCTTAATTTAGTCGCAGGTTTTGCTTGAGTGACAGTATTTTGTTTGGTTTTTGCAGTTTGTGCTAAATCAGCCAAACGCTTATCTTCAGCGCGACTTTCTTGCAAACGTTGCTGACTAAAGCGTTGCCAGTCATCGTAACCACCGCCAAATTCTGTAAGTACGCCGTTGCCTTCAAACGCAATCACTTGGGTGACTGTATTTTCTAAGAATGCGCGGTCATGGCTGACTAAAA
>CAINWC010000060.1 GCA_903854305.1 uncultured Pseudomonadota bacterium
GTCACCGGCAAAAAAGCGATCTAAAAACATTAAGGCAAATAATGCGACAAACGTCAGGATTGCCGCTACCACTGGCTGCTGCGTTAGGCTTGAAAAATACAAGCCAAGTGCAGAGAAGCTTGCCACCATCAGCAACAAGCCGATTGAGTTGGCAATAATAAAACCAAAGTCGATGTCAGCCCAAATATTCAGTGTGCACAACATCGCGCCGATAAAAACCACTAATATGCCTAAAAATGCAACCAAGCCTAAAAACTTGCCCATCACGATTTCTGTGAGTGAGATTGGCGCGCTGAACAAGAATGGTAAGGTTTGGCTACGGCGCTCTTCGCTGATTAATCGCATTGAAAGCAAAGGCACCGCAAATAACACCATAAATGAGGCAAAGCCATACACCATTTGCCCAACAAACTGTGTAACGCCAGTGCGCTCTGCTGGGCGCATTGCGCCTGACATGACAGAAAAGTAATCGTTAACACCATTCAAATAATACGTACCAAACGCAAACATCAGCAATGATAAAATCACCCAGCCCATCGGCGAGGCAAACATACTTTTTAGTTCTTTTCTTGCAACATTGATAATCATGATTCGACCCTAATTGCTAATGGTTAGCTTACTGACACGTCTGGAACTGCTTGTTCTTGATAAGTCAGCTGTACAAATACATCTTCTAAACTGGTTTGATCTGGTGCAATCTGATGCAGACCCCAGTTATTTTTAACCGCAGCCTGCACAATGGCTTCAGCTGGCGCAGCATCGTCCGCAAAACGTACGCGCATTTGATTGGTAGACAACACCTCAACCTCAGTAATCCCGGCAATCTTCAACAACTCGTCTGCACTTGGCGGATTAAGCATACTAATCAAAAGTTTATTGCCGATACGTTGTTTTTTAAGCACATCGATCGAGCCATTAAAAACCAGCTTACCTTTATCGATAATCTGCACGTGGTCACACACCATTTCAACTTCTGGCAGAATATGCGTAGAGATAATCACGCTGCGTTCTGCACCTACTTCACGAATCAATGCGCGAATATCGCGAATTTGAATAGGATCCAGCCCTACGGTTGGCTCATCTAAAATCACCACCATCGGGTTATGAATAATGGCTTGCGCAATGCCTACGCGCTGCTGATAACCATTAGATAGATTTTCAATCAAGCGCTTACTCATATGACCTAAACCACAGCGCTCTTTCGCAATTTCTACGGCTTTTTTAATATTGCTCGCACTTACCCGATGCAATCTAGCCGCGATGGTTAAATACTCATCCACAGTAAGTTCTTTATATAGCGGGCGCATTTCAGGCAAGTAGCCAATGAGCGCTTTGGCTTCTTTTGGATGCTCTATCATGTCAATGCCGCAGATTTTGACCGAACCATTACTCGGCGCAAGATTACCAGTGAGCATTTTCATGGTGGTAGATTTACCAGCACCATTAGGGCCTAAAAAGCCTAACACTTGCCCCTTACTTAAGGTAAAACTTACATTACTAACGGCTTCTCGTCCACCATATAGCCTAGTAAGCTCAATGGCCTCTACTGTAAAATTATTCA
>CAINWC010000061.1 GCA_903854305.1 uncultured Pseudomonadota bacterium
AAGCCCCAGCTAATTATTAGGGAGAAAACAATGGCAACACGTAAAGACCTAGCCAACGCTATCCGTGCGTTATCTATGGATGCGGTACAAAAAGCGAACTCTGGCCACCCAGGCGCGCCTATGGGCATGGCAGAAATCGCAGAAGAGCTTTGGAATCACCATTTAAGCCATAATCCAAAAAATCCTAGCTGGGCAAACCGCGATCGTTTTGTGCTATCTAACGGACACGGATCAATGTTGATCTATTCATTGCTACACCTGACCGGTTATGCATTGCCAATGGACGAAATCAAAACATTCCGTCAATTGCATTCAAAATGTGCTGGTCACCCAGAATATGGCTACGCGCCAGGCGTTGAAACAACGACAGGTCCATTAGGCCAAGGGATTGCGAACGGTGTTGGTTTTGCGATGGCTGAGAAATTATTAGCTAGCCAATTCAACAAGCCAGGCCATGATGTTGTAGACCACAATACTTATGTGTTCTTAGGCGATGGTTGCATGATGGAAGGCGTTTCTCACGAAGCTTGTGCGCTGGCTGGCACTTGGGGCTTGGGCAAATTAACAGCATTCTGGGATGACAATGGTATTTCTATCGATGGTCACATTGAAGGCTGGTACACAGACGATACCGCTAAACGTTTTGAATCATATGGTTGGCACGTTCAATCAGTGGATGGTCATGACGTGAATGCAATTCACAATGCTATCGAAGCGGCTAAAAAAGTAACAGACAAACCATCATTGATCTGCTGTAAAACAGTGATCGGTATGGGTTCACCAAACAAATCAGGTTCACATGATTGTCACGGTTCTGCATTAGGTTTAGAAGAAGTTGCCGCAACGCGCGCTAACATCGGTTGGAACCATGAGCCATTTGTGATTCCAGCTGACGTTTATGCAGGTTGGGATGCAACCGCTAAGGGCGCAGCAGCTGAAGCGGCTTGGGATGCTAAATTTGCAGCTTATGCAGCAGCTTTCCCAGCTGAAGCGGCTGAGTTCAAACGCCGTACTACCGGTACATTGCCAGCTAACTGGAAAGAAGCCACTGATGCAATCATCGCTGCAACTAATAATAAAGCTGAAACCATTGCAACACGTAAAGCATCACAAAACGTGATCGGTGCTTTGGCTCCATTATTGCCAGAGTTTTTGGGTGGTTCTGCTGACTTAACTGGATCTAACTTAACTTCATGCAGCAGCTTTGTGCATGTTGATGGTAAAAAACCAGGTAACTATATTTCATACGGTGTACGAGAATTCGGTATGTTTGCAATCATGAATGGTATGGCATTGCACAGTGGTTTAGTACCATTCGGCGGCACATTCCACATGTTCTCAGACTATGCGAAGAGCGCTTTGCGTATGGCAGCATTGATGAAACAACGCACTATTGCTGTATTGACGCATGACTCTATTGGTCAAGGTGAAGATGGTCCTACACATCAACCAATCGAAAATACTTCAGGTTTACGTTTGATTCCTAATATGGATGTATGGCGTCCAGCTGATTCAACTGAAACTGCTGTTTCATGGGTTGCTGCTGTTGAGCGTAAAGATGGTCCATCAAGCTTGGTATTAAGCCGTCAAAACGTGCCTGGTGTTAAACATGATGCAGCACACTTTGACTTAATCCGTAAGGGTGGTTATGTGTTTTCTGACGTAGCTGGTAAAGCAGACGTGATTATCATTGCTAATGGTTCAGAAATGGAATTGGCTGTTAAAGCTGCGGCTGAATTGAATGCAGCGGGTACAAAAGTACGCGTAGTTTCAATGCCATCAACCAACGTTTTTGACCGTCAAGATCAAGCATATAAAGACAGCGTGTTAACTGCAGGTGTTAAACGTGTTGCTGTTGAAGCTGCGCATCCAGATTTCTGGCGCAAATATGTTGGTTTAGATGGTGCTGTAGTTGGCATCGCTACATTTGGTGAGTCAGCGCCAGGCAATGTGTTACTAAAACACTTCGGCTTCACCGTTGAAAATGTAGTGGCGACTGTTAAATCGGTACTTTAATTTTAGGTGCTGTCATTCAACTAGTTTGCTAGTTTAATAAGGCACCTCCATGTGAGGTGCCTTATTTTTTTACGAAACTGGTTGTGATTTAACCTGTTTGATTTAGCTGGTTTTGATTCAATTTTAAAATTTAGGAATTATCATGGCAATTCGAGTAGCAATTAATGGTTATGGTCGTATTGGACGCATGGTTTTACGTTCATTGTATGAATCTGGTCGTAAAGACATTGAGATCATTGCAATCAACAGTGCCGATGGCGATGCGGAAAGCAATGCGCATTTAACACGTTACGACAGCGCACATGGTAAGTTTCCGTTTGAGGTGGGCGTAGATGGCGATGATATGATTATCCAGAGCCATAAAATCAAAACTTTTGCCTCGCGCAATCCTGCAGAATTGCCGTGGGGTGATCTAGCGATTGATATCGTGCTGGAATGTACGGGTGCTTTTAATAGTAAAGCTAAAGCCCAAGCGCACATAGATGCCGGGCTAAAAAAGTACTGTTATCAGCGCCTGGTGATAAGGATATTGATGCAACGGTTGTTTATGGCGTGAATCATCAAGTGATTAAAGCTAGCCACACGGTGATTTCTAATGCTTCTTGTACAACCAATGGTTTAGCACCAATGATACAACCATTGCACGAAAAAATCGGCGTGGTGAATGGTCTGATGAATACTATCCATTCATACACCAATGACCAAGTGCTGACAGATTCACATCACTCAGATATGCGTCGCGCGCGCTCTGCAACGACTTCGATGATCCCTACTAAAACTGGTGCTGCTGCAGCGGTAGGCTTGGTATTGCCTGAGCTAAATGGCAAGTTAGATGGCTTTGCTATCCGAGTGCCAACCATTAATGTATCGCTGGTTGATTTAACGTTTACAGCAGCGCGCCCAACCAGTAAAGAAGAGATTAATCACATCATGCACGAGGCTGCCAACTTTGGTCCGCTAAAAGGTATTTTGTCATATAACGAAGCACCATTGGTTTCAGTAGACTATAACCACACTGCATTCTCATCTAATTTTGATGCGACGCTAACCAAAGTAACTAAAGATGGCTTATTGGTAAAAGTATGTGCTTGGTATGACAACGAGTGGGGCTTTAGCTGTCGCATGTTAGACAATGCTGCGGCCATGATGGCAGCTAAGTAATTGAAGTCGGTGATATATGATTACGCTTAAAGATATTAGCAGCAATCGTAGAATTGGTTCAATCAGCTACGCTCAACTACAGTTTCTTGTTGATGAGTTGGAAGGTCAGCATAAAAATGACCAAGAGTATCGCGTCAATAAAGCAACTTTAACAGTACTTAAAGAGCGTGGTGCTGATGCAGGTTTAACCGATATCATTGAGAAAGCCATGGGCGATCAAGGGGTTGTCGAGTTTTACTGGATTAAATCTTAACAGCACAAAAGCATGAAAAATCTCTAGAGGAAGGTTTAAACGATGAACGTAATTAAAATGACTGATTTAGATTTAAGTGGCAAGCGCGTACTCATTCGTGCTGATCTTAATGTGCCGGTAGCTGGTGGCAAAGTGACTTCAGATGCACGTATTACTGCTTCGATGGCAACGATTGAATTCGCGCTAAAAGCAGGTGCAAAAGTCATGGTTACCTCGCATTTAGGTCGTCCTGAAGAGGGTGTATATTCTGAAGAGAACTCGCTTAAGCCTGTCGTTGATGTGATTTCAGAAAAACTTAATTCTACCGTTCGTCTAATTAAAGATTGGGTTGATGGTGATTTTGAAGTGGCTGCAGGTGAACTTGTGGTGCTAGAAAACTGTCGATTTAACAAAGGCGAAAAAAAGAATACCGATGAATTGGCGAAAAAATATGCCGTGCTCTGCGACATTTTTGTGATGGATGCTTTCGGCACCGCGCATCGTGCAGAAGCTTCAACACATGGCGTTGCGAAATTTGCACCTGTAGCCGCTGCTGGTATTTTGTTAGTGAATGAATTGGAAGCACTCACCAAAGCCTTACTTAGCCCAGCCCGCCCAATGGTGGCGATTGTGGGGGGTAGTAAGGTGTCTACCAAACTCACCGTGCTAGAAAGCTTGTCTGATAAAGTGGATCAAATGGTGGTTGGTGGCGGCATTGCCAATACCTTTTTTAAGGCGGCAGGTTTTGAAGTTGGTAAATCACTTTGTGAAGATGATTTAGTGCCTGTAGCACGCACCTTAATGGACAAAATGACCCAAAGAGGCGCAGCTGTGCCGATTGCAGTAGATGTTGTATGCGCTAAAAAGTTTGACGCAAATGAGGTGGCAGTCAAGAAAGACGTGGCTTCTGTGGCAGTGGATGATATGATTTTTGATATTGGCGCGAAATCTGCTAATCAAATAGCAGAGATCATTAAAAATGCAGGTACTGTTGTATGGAATGGTCCTGTCGGTGTGTTTGAATTTGACCAGTTTGGTGAAGGTAC
>CAINWC010000062.1 GCA_903854305.1 uncultured Pseudomonadota bacterium
CTGTCACTAATTAGATTAGCACTCCAAACAGTCAGCATCCCGCCTACGATCCCCAGCGCCAACCTACCACCTTGCTCTAGAAATCCATTCCATAAAATCAGTGGTGAAAAAGTATCAGGCGCCATATTCTGAACAATCAGATCCCACAGTGAGGCTAACAAAGCCAAAGGAATATCCAGCATGGTGAGTAAAGCCAATACCGGTAAGGCAATTGCAAGTCTGATGAAATACGTACGCACACGTGGCGTCGGCCATGCAAATATCATGGCCAGACAGACTATGCTCATCTGCCAGACATGACCTGTCGTTGTGCTGGCGTTCGCGATACCACGCGCATCAGGGATCAGGAATTTACCTGCAATATAAACAGGTTTAGCCAGCGTGACTTTCAAGCGAACGACCCGATCCAAGCCTTCGTTATCCAAACCAAAGCTAAGGATCTGATACTGGTCTGCTATGGTGCGAATTTCCCAATCATATAGCGGCAATAACGGTTTAATGAATAACTCGCCATATTGATGCAATAGCAGCATCAGTAATATGCACACTGCAATAAAGCGCAGTGAGAATTTAATGGGTGGAGACATATTGCTGATGCCGTGATAACCAGTAAGCAAAAAATAGCACCGTAAATGCGATGAGCAAGATTGGTGCAACCGTACTATGCAGACTTGAAAATAATGGCTTATTCATCCGAAAGGTATAGAACAAGGCAATAAGTCGTACTTGATTAAGCATAAAGATGTAGGGAATGCCCAGCAATAAACCCAATAGCTTGGCACGTCGATTAAGCGGCGCAATGATCATGGCTGACAACAACAGAAACATGACCTCTAAGCCAGTACAACCATTGGCGATATTGATGCCACCACCGAACGCACTCAGATGTGTACCAATAGCATGAATACCCACTTCAGGTGTAATCCAGTCGATTAATTGTGCTGCTGTTTTAACCGTCATATCATCAATCACTAAATGCTCAAACCATGTACCGTTGGTGAGTCCGTACAGTGTTTGAAGTGATACAAATATGCCCAAGAATAAGACTATTTGGTAGAGCGGTTGATAGAAAGGGCTATTTTTAATTTGGAATTTGGCAGGCAACTGAGCAGTCGCATTTGCAGATGGCTGATTGTGGTTGGGTATTTGAGTTGTTTCTGAAGGCTCTGCCATGGAGCCTATTTTGCAAACTAATTGTGACAGAATTTGTATCGTAGGCGATAAATGTGGTGTTGCTTAACGTGAGTTGAATTTACCAACAAATAAAAAACATTTACAAGCTAGAGGCAATCCCAGTTCTAGCTTACTGAAATTGTAATTGATGGCTGGCTTGGAATTGTTTTGGGTAGCCTTTTAACTAAAAATACGCAGTGGCTTAACGGGGTTTATAATCCGTTTTCTGCGGCGACCCCAAATATATTAAATACTGAGCGGGCATCTCAAGAAGCAGAATTACTGGCCGCGCAAAGCTCACTACCTACGGCACAAGACAAAGTGGCCGCACAAAAAG
>CAINWC010000063.1 GCA_903854305.1 uncultured Pseudomonadota bacterium
GCAGTGAGTGAAAAGGATAAATGGTTATTGTTTGATATTGCAAACAGACGCACTGTGAATACGATTTACCCGGCGTTAGAGTGGGAATAAAAAGCGGGCTATCACGTGCGAATATGGTGCTTTAGCATCTATATTCCACGTGGAGGGCCCTTCACGATGTTCAATGCGAGTTTTATTGAGCATTAGAACAGAGGGGAATGCCCTTGCGGCACTGCGGTTGACCCCCTTTTTAATGAGAATAAACTGTTATTTTTTTAAGTTATCAAGACTGCATGCCGTCACTGGATTCAGATAAAGCATAAGTAAACCGCCTGTGATGGCTAAATATTGCAATACTGGCAAATGCAGTAAAAAAGAAATAATGACGGCATAAATGGCCATGAATAATGCAAAGAACTTAGTTTTGTAGCCAAAAAATAACGCTAAACCGCCAACCAACTGCACTAAAATAATCAATGGTGCGAAAACGCCGGGTAAGCCTAAGCTACCTAAACCTGCTTGATATTGTTGATAACCTTCAGGGTTGCTAAATAGCCCAATTAGCAACATAGTAATTTGTAATAAAAAAACTTGAGCGAGTAAAATACGGGCAAGAGCCGTTAAATAGCGTTGCATAACTTAACCTTTTTTCAAAGAATTTACAAAAAATAATAGCCTGCATAATGCACTGAACATAATTATTCTGCAAGCCTATCACTTATGCTTCCACATTTAAAAAACATTAAAATCACCCATGTGCAATGGCATGACGCTGAGAAACTTCTACGTGTAGTAAGAACAGTCGTGTTTATAGATGAGCAGCAGATTCCTAACAATCTAGAGTGGGACGATTTAGATGCAACAGCACAGCATCTATTGGTCACAAACGATGCGCATGAACCGATTGCATGCGCCCGACTTCTTCAAAATGGCAGCGTTGGTCGTATGGCGGTTTTGAAGGCATGGCGCGGTCTTGGTGTGGGCTCTATGATGCTTAAAGAGGCCATTGAGATGCACCAGCAACAAGGCATACAAATGATTACGCTTTCGGCACAAGTGCATGCAATTCCGTTTTATGAAAAAGCAGGATTCGAGGTGATTGGCCAACCTTACCTAGATGCGGATATTCAACATGTAGATATGCGACTAATGACCGTGAAAAATGCATATTAGGCTTTATAAAAGACCGTACATTTAAGAATTAATAAGTCCTTTGTAAATTGCTTAAAGACGGGCGATTCTATAAAATTGATGCATTAAATTTAGTTTTATTTCATTTACCATTATTCAAGGACAATTCATGTCAAAAATCACTTTAAAAGCTGGCGAAGCCACGATATACACCGAAGGTAAAGACGCTGGCGCTGCGATGCCAGAAATTCTAATCGGCAGCGTAGATGGGCCTGTAGGCCAAGCATTTGCAAATATGATGGCGCAAAACAAAGGGCATACCTCTATGTTTGCTGTGCGTGATCTTAACCAATTAGTCCGTCCAGCTTGCATGATGGTGCCAAAAGTGACATTGAAAGATAGCGCAAACATCGAGTTATTTGGCGGCTTGGTGCAAGCTGCGACTGCAGATGCAATTTTGGACTGTGTCATCGAAGGCATCATTCCTAAAGATCAAGTCAACGATTTGTGTATTATCAGCATGGTTTGGATTGATCCACGTGCGGCAAAAGATGAAAATCTAGATAAAGCCGACATGTATAAAAACAATTACGAAGCGACTAAATTAGCGATTAAACGCGCATTGAATGATGAGCCAAGTATTGATGAGTTGATTGCAAATCGTCATACAATCAAACATTGTATGTGGGAAGATTCTTGGGATCAGAAATAAGCTAAAGCGTCATTGCCAAAGCATGATCAAGAAAGCAAGTGATAAATAAAAAAGCGGCGACCACGTGGAACAAGGTGCTTTAGCACCTTGTTCCACGGGACGACTTATGCGTTTGAGACCGCTTTTTAACGTTTTTAGATTAGAAATTATTTATTGTTTCATTAGCCAGCCGCGTAAATTACGCGCAATTTCGAGCACCACAAAGCCGCGTCGCAGCCATTTTCCCAAGCGAGTTGGGCGAAGCAACGCTATTAAGGCCGCGCCACCAACCATCAAAATGGGATGCTGTTTTACGTAGTTGACTGCGGCTATGCCAGTGTCGGCTAGCGCTATTGATTTACGCAGCGGAGCGATATTTTGCGTTAATGCAATACGCTGCTCGGCTGCTTGCAATATCAGTTGTTGCCGACGTTCAGCGAGGCGAGCTAACTTTTTATTCATTGGTCAGTCAGCATCTAACTGTTGCTGGTCTTTTGATAACTCAGCCAAACTAGCTTCAAACATTCTTGGCATGGTTTTCAATGTGCGTATCGCGAGGCCACACAGAATCGCACCAGCTAACAAAAAAATTCCCGTTACAGCGCTTAGCACCAATATTCGGTGGGTATCCCAAAGTGCGACCACCATCAAAATGGCTAAGAATACGATACCAACACAGAGGCAAAAAAGTGACACAAATGCCATTAGCAGTAGCGACATCAAACGTAATCGCTCTTCTTCTAAATCTGTACGAAGAAGATCAATGCGCGTATGGGCGATGGCGATAAAGGTTGCTGTCAAGTGCTTAAGCGAAGTAAACAAACCTACATCCACTTTGTTAGATTCTTCAGTCAAAATCTGTCTAACGCCGACCAATAAGCAGGCCGATTACCAAGCCAACTCCTGCGGAAATGCCAACAGCCTTCCATGGGTTTTCATGTACATATTCATCGGTTACCTTAGCGGCAACCTTGCTTTTTTCAACCAGTGATTCTTGTACTTCGACCATCTTAGACTTTGCCACGGCTAGCGAGTCTTCGGCCTTGATACGTAAGCTTGCCAGCGCCTCGCCGCCCGTATTGGCGGTTGCTTTGATGAGCGCCTCGGCATCCGCAACTACCACTTTAAAGTCAGCAATTAATTGCTCTTTTGTGACGTCAGAAAAATCTGATTCAGTCGGTAAATTTCTTAAACTCATTAAAATTTCTCCTTAAATTCTTGATGTTAGAAAGGGTGTTGGAATAACCTATTAGTTAATTCTACCCCTTGAAATTAGGTTCATCAATGCAAGAAATAATAGTCGCTTTACGATTCTATCTCTTTGCTAAAAAACTTAGCAAATCTCTTACTGAACACTTAGTATCCTACCGTTGAATTACGTCAGTAGTTTGATATAAAACAAATGGGATTAACATTTGCTTATTCAAAAGCTGGCTGATAGTAAAATTAATCTTTCAGTGATTGTAATATTTTTCGCACAGGCGTGGGAATCGCCGCACAAATCGCATCATCAACATTTATCCATCGATAGCCAGCCTCGCTTATTTTGGTCTCGTTGATTAATACAATGAGCGGCTGCGGTTGAATATGCAGCTTAAAGTGGGTGAAAGCGTGGCTAAGTCGCGGCAATGCTTCCGCGGCTTTTGTGCTGATGCCGAAGCGAGCAAAGGCTAAATCTACAAAATTTTCAGCATTCTCAGCTTCAGGAAAGCTCCATAACCCTCCCCAAATGCCAGTGGGTGGACGTCTTTCTAGCATCACTTCATCACCACGCATTAATATCAACATGGTCGTATGTTTTTCAGGAATCGTTTTACGTGGTTTGGGTGTTGGCAACTGGTGTACGCGTTGCTGTTTATGGGCTTCACAGGTGTTGATTAGAGGGCAGCTATCGCATTTTGGTTTACTTCTGGTGCAAAGTGTTGCACCCAGATCCATCAGGCCTTGCGTGTAGGCAACCATCTGTTGTTCTGGGAGAAGGTTTTCAGCACGCGCCCACAGTTCTTTTTCAATTTTCGGATGACTAGGCCAGCCTTCTACTAAAAAGTGCCGGGCAAGCACGCGTTTCACATTGCCATCTAAAATAGTTTGAATTTGATTGAAGGCAAATGAGGCGATTGCGGCAGCGGTAGAGCGGCCAATGCCAGAGAGTGTTTGAATGGTGTCAAAATCTTCTGGAAATTTCCCGCTATGAACCTCCATTATGGTCACGGCAGCTTTGTGTAAATTACGCGCACGTGAGTAATACCCAAGACCACTCCAATGTTGCAATACTTCTTCTTGCGTAGCCTTGGCGAGCGTTGCAATGTCAGGAAACCGCTGGATGAACTTGCTGTAATAGCCAATGACCGCCGCGACTTGTGTTTGCTGCAACATGATTTCTGACACCCATATAGCATAAGGGTCAATGGTATTTTGCCATGGTAGATCATGTCGCCCATGCACCTTTTGCCAAGTAATCAGGCTACTTGAAAAATCAGACATTTGACATTTTTCTTAAACGCTTAGCTAAGTTTTTTATAGACATGCTTAACTTAAAAGTTGAGTAATTTTTTAAGTTTGTTGGCGGCTTTTTCTTTTGCCTGATCTTCGGCTGATTTTGGCGCTTCAGCAGGTGCTGCTGTAGTGCCTGTGCTCGCTGGAGCTGACGTTTCAGCTGGTTTTTTCTTCTCTAACAAGCCTTTAAGCGCATCAACTTTATTACCGCCGCCCAGTAGTTCTTTTACCGCCGCACTTTTTTCTCCGCCGACTTTATCTAACAAGTTTGATTTTGCGAGTGCGGCACCAACTGTGGCGAAATCCATACCGTATTTTGGGCTCGAAAAAGTACCGGTGATTTTAATCGGAATAGCAAGACCCGAAAGTGCGTCTAAATCCGCGCCACCTTGTCCTTTAAGTGATTTAACAATCGTCGGTTTGGCTAAGTAGTTAATTGACTCATTGCCAATATCAATATCGCCACGACTATCACCAGCGGCTAAGCGCAATATGGGGGCTTTCATGGCTAAGTCTTCATTATGGGCAACGCCGTTTTTAATGGAAAAAGTAGCGGCTAACTCACTGAAGTCAGTTTTCTTTTTACTATCTGCGGCCATGCTATCTTTCGCTTTAAGTAAGTTTACTTTGCTTTTGAGCTCACGAATGCTACCAGCAATATCTACGCCTTTAAGTGCGCCGTCAACTAAGTTAAGAGAAGCGTTACCTGCTAATGCTTTTTTAAGTGCGCCAACGCTATTACCCGAGGTGGTCACGTCAATATTCACAGTGCCCTTACCATCTAACATGTCGTTATGAATGGCATCAACCATTAATGGTCCAACGGCTACAGATTTCATACTTTGCTTGAATGCAATGCTAGGTGTCGCGCGCGCATCCACTTTTAGCATGCCGCTCATACTCCCTTGATACAAATTAGCAGAAAATGGTGATAACGTTGCAACGCCGCCCTCCGCCTTTAAGCCTAGATTCACATTCTCAGTTTTAATATTTGCTAATTTAAGCCAGCCGATTTTCGCCTCGCCAGAAGCGTTTAACTTTTTTAGTGCGGATAAATCAATCGGCGTATCGCCAGTATTTTTAGCTGCGGGCTGGTCACTTTTTGTGATGTATTTATCCGCATCCAACTTGTCAATATTAATGTTGAACGTATAAACAGGATCGCTAAAGCGCGTAATGCCGACGTTGGCGTTAATTTGGCTATCATCCACTTTTGCTGCAAGTGGGTTAAGATTTAACTTTTGACCGTCCGCTTTTAAATCAATGCGGATATTTGAGGCTTTGGTGTTGCCGTATTTAAGGTTGCCGATTCGTAAGCTGCCATCAGCATTTAAAGCCTTAAGTGCGCTTAAATCGAGAGGCTTGTCGCTGCTTTTATTAGCATTGCTGTTGGCGTCAGCCTTGGTGGTTGCAACGTATTTATCCACATCTAACTGATCAATATCTAAATTGAACGTATAAAGCGGTTTAGCAAACTGGCTAATACCAATGCTTCCTTTGATTTGGCTATTATCTACTTTAACGTTAAGGCCGCTAAGGGCTAACTTTTCGCCATCCGCCTTAATGCTCACGTTGAGGCCGGATATATGGTATTTATCATACACAATACTGCCGACATTGAGCTTTCCATCCAGTAGAAATGTTTTTAGTGCGCTTAAATCAGCGGGTTTATCATTTGCTTTAGTTGGTTGGCTTGTTTTTGCCATCAACTTGTTAAGATTCAGTTTGTCAGCAGTTAGGTTGAATTTGATATTAGGCTTTTTGAAACTGGCTACCGACATATCACCGTTCAGCTTGGTTTCATCGATACTTAAGCTAAATTGGCTATTCGCCAACTCATTTTTAATATCAGTATGTACGGCTAAGTTAAAGCTACCTTGCATGCCTCCATTCGGCAGGCTAGCGTCTTTAACCTCTAGATTGCCGACAAGTTTCGGTAAGTCAAAAATCAAGCTTTCCAGGTTGCCGCTAAATGGTGAAGAAAATTTACCATTGATCGTGCGTTTGCCTTGTACTGCGGCGATATCACCCGTAATACCACTGCTTTGCAACGCTTTTGGCGAGCCTTTGATGTCTGCTAAGACCAAATTGGCTTTGAATGTGTCGCCAGCCTTTTCTTGCATCAAACTCACTGTAGTTTTTTTGCTGGTGACTTCATCTTTTTGTGCGACTAAGGCTGGCGCACTTAAATCAAGGGTCATTTTCGCGCCGCTAAATTGTCCGGAAGCGGCCAGTTTTAGGCTGTTGATTAATAACTCTCGGGTGTCTGGTTTCGCGTCAATATCACCAGTTGCTGTAATATCAACCGCTTTACCACCAAGTAAATCAC
>CAINWC010000064.1 GCA_903854305.1 uncultured Pseudomonadota bacterium
CCAACTGCGTCCATCGATTGTAAAACATTCGATACGACTGGTTTTATTGCGGTGATATCGGGCATGCCTAATCCTTAATTAAAAAAATGACTGATAATTGATAATTTAATTTGCAACAAGAATTCGAGGAAAAACAGTACTACAGCAACCATCCCAGCTATTATTAATAGCGGAGTTTCGGCATGAACGATCATAAGCGACCATCCTAATATGCTGCGCTTTGCTTCCATTTTTGGAATATTGTTTACCGACTCAACATCACCTGCTTCACGCCGAGCTGCAGCTTCATATGCTTTCTGAGCATCAGCTTCAGGCATTTTTAGCAATCGAGCAATGTGCTTGTAGACTGGCTTTATGTGTTGATTTACTGTTTCCATTACATACCTTTAAATAATTTTTGACGATTGGCTTCAACATCATATTTGCCATCAGATAATGCTTTTACCGTTGCGTCGGATTCAGCGGCAGCCTTTGCTTGTAGCGCTAATTGACGTTTTTTATTTTCTTCATTTAGTAATTCTTGCTGATATTTTGCTTGATTGTCTTCCAGCGACTTTGTGCGCAACTGACTATTCAATTCCATCAACTCACCCGCCATCATCTGATTTTGTTGGGCTAAGACCTGCAATCCTTGGACGTTGCCAACGATGGAGTTAATCTGAGCATCCATACCAGCTAAGACCTGCGACTTTTCACCTGCTCTTTTCATTGTTGCCATATCGCGGTCTGCAGCCTGTTTGTAGACGCCACCTTTGGTTTGGGCAAGAAGCATCTCGGCGTTGAGATAATCATTTGGTGATAGATTGAGGGCTTGCATCTCAGCTCGACGGCGCTGAAGCACGTTAAAGGCGTCTGAGCTTGAGGTATAGACATCCGTAGTTGCTTCGTAAAGTTGATCCAAATCTTGAAGCTGCGCTTTATATGGTTTAAGTAATTTTGCTACAGCTGCTGCTGGCAGGTTCTTAAGGTTTTGTATCGCTACAGCGTAATGGTTTAACTGCACGGTGTAATCTCTGATCTGCCCAGCAACCATCGCAGATTGCTTGCTAACGGAAGCTACCAGTTCTCCGTTGTTCATGACCTGCGTCACTTCGCTTGCGCCGCCAGAGGCCGCTCCACCTGCATAAACAACAGATGAAATTGAGATAAGAACCGCAACAGAGATCAATTTGATTTTGTGTTTAGCCATTGCTGCTCCTTTGAAATCTTGCTTGATTCATTTTTTGGAAAGTAGAGATTTCTTAGCGCTTCGACGTAGTTGTTTTGCTGTTTCATATCAATCGCGCACATTGCAAGTTTCTTGTTAATCAACTCTGCAAGAATACGAGAGTGTTTTAATGTATTTGGCTTTCCTATTTCCAATAGTTTTTCTTCAGCTAAAATAAACTTTTCAAGCAACGCGTCGAAATAATTTCCAACCAATCTAAAATTAGTAAAATTGCGCCGATTTTGACGTTTTTCTTCAGTTAATTCATTAAACGCTTTTAGGAATGAAGTGTAGTTGGTGGTTTCATGACAATTCCGATCCAATTCGTCAACTCGATATTTGAAGAACTCGTGATCTTTTGAAATTTCAGCCAATACTTTAATCAAACAATGCTCGATTTGAACAATCGAATTTCCTGTATATCGGCTGCTGCTTAATGCTGATAAATCGACGTTTTTAATAACCTTTGCAACATCTTCTATTTTTGGTTTAGCTTCTCTTGCCATGCTTAAAATCCTTTTTGAATTTCTAGTTAAATTAGTTAATTACTTCAGTTATGTGAGCAAGTGGGTTTCCACCCGAGAGTGTTGCTTTAACGTTTTTATCTAAATAGATTACTAATTCTTCCTTTTTTACGAGGGCGTTCACAGCTTCTATTTCGCGGTATTCGGGTGTGTCAGTTTCTTTGGTTACTATCGCCACTACCGTATACAGATATTGCGTTTCGCATCTAATATCTGACTTCAGAAGCAATGCATTACAAACTTTTTCTACTGGCGTTGAGTTTGGGTAAACGTGCCCAATAATTTCACCCGCATTGGCTTCAATTGCTAAGCTTGCGAGCGTTACTAATACGGCTAAAGCTAATTTTTTCATTTCAAATTTCCTTTTAATTAATCTTTGTTTTAAACTACATTAAGTCAAACTTAACCATCGACTTGCCATAGTTGTATTCGAAGTCGGAGCATCACCCAATGTACAAACTCCATGGGCCAACCATTTCACCACCTTCACCTATTAAAATTACTCCATCTAATATTTGTTGGAAATCGTTTAGCTGCGGTATAGATTCACGACCCCCAGACTGACAGTGCCTGCAAAGACATGCGTCATTTAATAACTCACTGAACTCACTGACCTTGTTAACATCACCATGCTGCAGATAACTTAAAATAAAAGTTTTGCAATCAGAGTGCACAAAGCAGGATTCTTTATTCGAGTTATTACCTTCATCTAACCAGCTCCAGTTTATCTTCAGCAATTCACCGTCTTCGACCAACTCGATTCTTTGCCATAAATTCATTTCGCCTAGTGACGCATAAGGACTCTTATGTTTTTTGCAATAATTGAATACCATACCCATAACACTCTCTCCCTTTTATTTAAAAGACAATCGATGCGGCATTATCTTTGCTGTAATCCCAGTTATAAGCAGGGCAAACAGTGCCGCCAGCACGTGGCAACCCACTCCATTTACATTTTTCTTCACCTGGGCGACTGGCCACCTCAATAACTCGCGCTAATTGGCCTGGTATTGCTTCAGCTTTTACATACGTGCAATCTTTTGAACCACCTACGCAATTTTTTCCAATATCACGATCTTTTTCGACTAATGCAATCAAGCCTACTCCGCCATCCCAATATCCGAATTTTGATAAAACGGCAACGGCTTTATACTTATCTTGTTGCATACATCTTGGGTCAGAGTTTTTGATGCCGTCAC
>CAINWC010000065.1 GCA_903854305.1 uncultured Pseudomonadota bacterium
ATCGACCGCCACATCAAACACTTCTCCAGACGTTACTCTAACCAATTTACCTTGCGGCTGTTGAATTTGGTAGTGCAAACCTCTTAATACGTTTTTAGCGGATTTGGAGTGATTATCCTGAACGAAATTTAAATTTAAGCCTGTAGCTTCTTCAAATACTGTTTGATTATAGCTCTCATAAAAAAAGCCTCGGTCATCACCGAACACTTTGGGTTCGAAAATAATAACGTCTGGAATGGTCGTTTTAATTGCCTGCATTAAAAAATTCTTTCGGTAAGCACACGTTTGAGGTACTGGCCATAGCCATTTTTTTGATAGATATTAGCCAGCGCTTCAAGTTCCTGCTTACCAATAAAGCCCATGCGATAAGCGATTTCTTCAGGACAGGCGATTTTTAAGCCTTGACGTTTCTCGATTGTTTGGATGAACAGTGAGGCTTCGAGCAGAGATTCATGCGTGCCGGTATCTAGCCAGGCCATGCCGCGACCCATGACCTTCACGGTAAGGTCGCCAGATTCAAGATAAATGCGATTCACATCGGTAATTTCCAGTTCACCACGAGGCGATGGTTTGAGCTTGGCAGCAATATCCACCACACGGTTATCGTAAAAATAGAGCCCAGTGACTGCGTATTGAGACTTTGGATGCTTAGGCTTTTCTTCTAAGCTGATCGCTTTACCATCATCATCAAACTCAACCACGCCGTAACGCTCTGGATCATTTACTGGATAAGCAAACACGGTAGCGCCCTGCTGCTTTTGTGCGGCAGATTGCGCCATTTGCGCGAGCTCATGACCATAAAAGATATTGTCGCCAAGCACCAACGCACAGCTATCGTCACCGATGAAATCTTTACCGAGGATAAAAGCCTGCGCTAAGCCATCTGGTGATGGTTGCACAACATAGGTAAGTTCCATGCCCCACTGACTTCCATCGCCTAACAACTGTTGAAAGCGTGGCGTGTCTTGAGGCGTAGATATAATCAGTATTTCACGTATGCCTGCCAACATGAGCGTAGACAGCGGGTAATAAATCATCGGTTTATCGTAAATTGGCAGTAACTGCTTTGAGACAACCTGCGTCACAGGGTACAGCCTGGTGCCAGAACCTCCAGCGAGGATAATGCCTTTCATGCTACCACCTTATTTTTTCACTGATTTTTTTAAAGATTTAATCGTGTACAACGCTAAATTATGCTTGATTATACTATGTTGAATTTACGCACTTGTTGATATTTTGGATGTATGCAAGGCTAATCATAAGATTACTTTAGGCTATTGTTATCAGCATCTGGTCGCCAACGCTTAAGCAGTAATGCGTTAGAAATTACACTAAAGCTACTCAATGCCATGGCTGCACCTGCAATCATGGGGTTCAGGAGAAATCCGGTCAATGGAAATAATATTCCTGCCGCGACAGGAATACTGACGACATTGTAGAAAAAAGCCCAGAAAAGATTCTGCCTGATGGTTTTCACCGTTGCTTTCGATAATTTTATGGCAGCTACAATTTTTTCCAGGTCTCCTTTGATCAAAGTTATCTGGG
>CAINWC010000066.1 GCA_903854305.1 uncultured Pseudomonadota bacterium
AACGCGCACACCTGGGTAATTTTAAACGCGCGCCAACAATGAGTGTACTAAAGTTTAACCCCGTGAGTTCTGTTGCGCTAAAGCCAAACATACGCTGGGCAGTCGGGTTAGCCGTTTCAATAATGCCGTTACGGGCATGTAGCGTGATGATGCCGTCAGCAACGGTATTGATAATCGTCTGAATCAGTGCAGCATTGTCGCGCAAGGCCTGCTGCACCGCATATTCATCGCTGACATTACGGAATACCAATACGGCACCGACCACCTGACCATCGCGGTCGCGAATTGGTGCACAGCTGTCGGCAATATCACATTCGCTACCGTCACGTGCAATGAGTACGGTATGGTTAGCCAGACCTTGTATCGTACCGTGCGCCAATGTTTCCATCACCGGGATAGTGGCCGCTAAACGCGTTTCTTTGTTGATGATGGGGAATATTTCGCCGATTGGGCGTCCTGCGGCTTCCGCGCGTGTCCAGCCTGTTAGTTGTTCGGCTAGTGGATTCAAAAGCGTTACACGCGCTTCGGCATCGGTGGTAATAACGGCATCACCAATGGAATTGAGCGTCACAGCGAGTTTTTCTTCGCTATCCTGTAAGGTCACGTTCACTTGTTGTAGTTTTTTATTGGTATTTTCCTGAGCCTCTAGCAAATGCTGTGTTTCGAGGTGTACTATATTTTTGAGCTTTTGTTGTGATTGTCGATAAATTAAATAAATGAATGCAAGTGCAAATAGCGTCCAGAGTAAGGCGGCAGTAATGATGATGTTAAACATACGGCGCATATTGGATTTGAGCTCCACCTCTTTCTGCGCCAGCGCGTCACGCTCTATCTGTATGAAAGAGTACATCTCAGCACGAATCGAATCCATCAATCGTTTGCCATGACCTTCGCGTACTTCTGCGGTGACAGCGGTCATTTTATTCTCGCGGCGCAACTCAATAAGACGCTTCAATTCTGCCATTTTTGCATCAATCAATGGCGCGACTAGGTTTAGGTGTTGATTAGCCGCACTGATCTTGGTGATTTCGCTTAATTGCGTTAGATTGCTCGCTACGCTATTTCGTATCGCCAAATATGGCTGCAGAAAAGTCTCGTCACCCGTCAATAAATAGCCGCGCTGACCAGTTTCGGCGTCTATTAATGAAGACAGCAACTCATCTGCTTTATCTAAAATAAGCACGTTTTGTTTTTGTGCATCAGACGTTACTTGAATCTGGTCGAAAGACCAGATTGATATTGCCACCGCCATCACTAAAAGTAGCGCGGCTATCGCAACAAAAGTGGAAATTTTAGGTGTAGTTTTCAAGAGAAAAAGCCCTTTTTCCCAAAGAAAAATCCCCCGACAGGTCTTGCGCGTGATGTTATCTGTGGCCTCTGTATAATTGTTTTAAATGGCAGAATAGAAGTTATTTTGAACATGACCGACCTTAGTTTTAAGAGAACTCAAGCATATTTGGGCGTTAATTAAGCCTGATGGCTTGCGCAACCAAGGCTATGATCCCCAGTAGGGTTATACACGCATAACGCATAAAAAATGTATTCATTTTTGCCGTTGATGGCGGGCTGAATTAGTTTCGTAGATATTGTTAGACACTTTGGTTGATTATGGCGAATAATCTTGCGGGTTTATGTACGTTATCCCACATAAGGGCTTTATTTTTTTGAAGCTCGATATTTTCTTGAACACGCGGTGTGTTAAACAGCGTGCAGGTCTGGCCGCAAAATGAGGAATGCTACAATCGCGAAAAAGGCGATGCATGCCGCCATCATAAAAGGGCCGGCCGGATGTAATAGCCATAACGCGCCAGCGATCAGAGATGCCGGCAAGTAGATGATGCCTGTCACAAAGTTATACACGCCAATCGCGGATGCACGTCTTTCTAGTTCAATGTCTGCGATGAAGGCTTTGCTCTGTGCTTCGTCAATCGCGTAGAACACGCCATAGATAATGAACAGTGTGATGACCTGCAGTTTTGTCGTTGCAAATACGAAGCCTATGCTCATGATCAGGTAGATCAAATAGCCAAGTACAATCACTCTTGCTCTGCCTACATGATCACTTAATTTGCCTGTTAGCGGGGCGGCGATGACGAACGCGATGTTGAATAAGGCGTAGAGTAATACAACCTCTTTTACCGCGAAACCAACGCTATGTGCGCGTAACAATAGAAAGCCAAAACTGAAATAAGCGAGTGAAAATATGCCTGCTGAGACAAGATAGCGTTTAAATTCTGGGCTGAGCGTTTTCCATGTGTCAAACATGTTCTCCCTCTGATGTTTTATTCCAGGATGTTCTTTGACCAAGCTTAAGGCAACGATGCTGAGTAACGCCGGTATCAGTGCGACCCAGAATAATATCCGATAAGTGGAAGCCCCATCTCCCAGCCAAGATAGCAGGCCAAAAGCCAGTAGGGGGCCGAAAATGGCGCCAGTTTTGTCTAGCGCCTTGTGCACGCCAAACGAGT
>CAINWC010000067.1 GCA_903854305.1 uncultured Pseudomonadota bacterium
CCCCAAGACATCCGGAACAATAGTGATTGACACAAAAACTTCGTCTCCGGTAATTCCTATCCGATCAGCAACGCCTTCAAAACCAAAATGACTCTCTGGTGTAAAGTGACCTTTCATACAGCGAATCAAGATTACAATCAGCATGATTGTGCCTAATGTCACGTGGAAACCATGGAAACCAGTAAGCATAAAAAAGGTAGCGCCATAAGCACCGCTACCTAAAGTCAACCCCATTTCAGTGTAAGCTTCATGGTATTCGTTTGCTTGGCAAATCAAGAAAGCAATACCAAGCGCTACAGTTAACGCCATGCCAATAATCAATTGTTTGCGATTGTTTTTAATCAATGCCCAGTGCGCCCAAGTAATGGTAGCACCAGAAGTGAGCAACAATGCAGTATTAATCGCTGGTAAACCCCATGCTGCCATCGGCTTCAATAAGCCTGGTTTATACTCTGTACCCAACACCATACCACCAGGTCCTGAGGAAGGCCAAGTGCCAAGAAAGTCTTTATAAGGCGTAAATAATGGATCAAAAGCAGCTAAATCTGGTACAGAAATAATCCGCATATAAAACAACGCACCAAAAAATGCCGCAAAGAATGCAACTTCAGAGCAGATAAACACGATCATACCAACGCGAAAAGATTTATCCTCCCATTTAGTATACTTGCCACTGATGCTTTCATTGACAACAGCTCCCAACCACTTAAACACCATTAATGAGATTATAAGTGCTCCTATAATCATCATCCATTTGCCAGGGGCTTGTAGATAAGCCAAATCTTTGCTTTTATCTGTGGCTACCGTAAAAATAAAGCCAGATGCCAGTGTTAGCAAGCCCGCAGATATGATTGAAGGGTAAATACTACCGTGCGGTACGTAATAATGATTGTCTGAATGTGTCGCCATGCAATGACTCCCGTGCATTTTATAAATATATTAAAATCTCAATGGCTAAATACCGCCATGACCTCACCTTAAACTACTGCTATCCAACCCAAAAACTACTGTAAATTTTATTCTTAATTTTTAACCGCCGGAAAAAATGCGTATGACAATGTCATATCAGATATCTCTTTTGGTAACTCCGGACTCACAAAAAAACGTAATGGCATTTCTTTTTCTTCGCCAGGCTTCAGCGACTGGTTGACAAAACAAAAACATTCAATTTTCTTCAAATTAGCCGCAGCTATACCCGGCGTAATACTTGGTACTGCACGGCCAGTCGCCACTTCGTTCGTCGTATTTTTTGCGACAAAAATCACTGTTTCAATTTTGCCTGGATGCAACTTAACACTCGATTGTTTTGGATAAAAATTCCAACCCAATCCAGGCATTACATTAGTGGTAAATTGAACATTTACCCATCGCGTATTATCAACTTTTGCCATTGATATAACGGCTGCAGTATTGCTAGTTTTACCATTCAAGCCCGTTAAACTACATAAAACGTCATACAAAGGAACAAGCGCAAAAGCAAACAATAATGAACCGATAACCAACCATACCAACTTGGTGACAAGCTTTTTATTTTTTAAATCAATCTGCTCTTTGACTGTTAATGCTTCATTTTTCATTTAGTGATGCCATATTGTAAACATTGACACTACATACCAAACAAATGCAATGCCTCCTAAAATATATGCAATTTTCTTACTACTACTTTTAGTTGCGATTTCTTTATTGTCCATATCTATCCAAACAAAACCCAGCGTAACTATTTAAAATTTAGCTGGGTTTTTGTATTCTATTTTACAATCGGTTGCTCAGTAAAGCTGTGGTAAGGAGGTGGAGATGGCAATGTCCATTCCAAGCCTTTTGCACCTTCCCACACTTGATCTGTCGCTTTTTTGCCGCCTCTTGCGCAACTTACAATGTTATACACAAATAACAATTGTGAGAAACCAAGAACAAATGCCGCAATTGATGAAATCATATTAAATTCAGCAAACTGCAATGCATAGTCAGGAATACGACGTGGCATACCAGCCAAACCTAAGAAGAACTGTGGAATGAAAGTTAAGTTAAACGAAATTGCAGTTAACCAGAAGTGCAGTTTACCTAATTTTTCACTATACATGTGACCTGTCATTTTAGGTAACCAGTAGTAAGTACCGGCCATGATCCCCATGATACCGCCAGCAAATAATGTGTAGTGGAAATGAGCCACTACAAAGTAACTGTTGTGGTATTGCGCATCCGCCGCAACATCAGCAAGCATTAAACCTGTTAAACCACCAATACCAAACAAAATAATCCAGCCCACTGCAAACAACATAGGTGTTTCAAAACTCATTGAGCCTTTCCACATAGTTTTAATCCAGCAGAAGAACAATACTGCTAATGGTAGTGAAATCGCCATCGTGCTGTACATAAAGTAAAGCAATGCAGGCACTGGCATACCTGCGGTAAAGAAGTGATGCGCCCAAACGACAACCGATAATGCACCAATTGCCCAGAATGAATACACTTGTGCTTTGTAACCATACATTGGCTTACGTGAAAATGTTTCTAAAATTTGTGGAATGAAACCCCAAACAGGAAGTAACAAAATATAAACTTCTGGGTGTCCAAAGAACCAAAACAAATGCTGGAACATGATTGGGTCACCACCGCCAGCTGCATCAAAAAAGTGCGTACCAAAATGACGATCAGTTAACAGCATAGTCACTGCACCAGCTAATACTGGAATGGTCGCAATTAGCAAGAACGCCGTAATCAACCAACCCCATGCGAACATAGGCATTTTCATTAAGGTCATGCCAGGTGCACGCATATTGAATAAAGTAACAATAATGTTGATTGAACCTAATACAGAAGAAATACCTAATAAGTGAACTGCAAAAATCGCAAAATCTACACCGATACCGCCTTGCACTGAAAGCGGCGGATAGAATGTCCATCCGGTAGCCAGTGCGCCATCACCAATACCAAATAATGCAAGTGTGAACGGTAATGTTAAAAGAATCGCTGAAGGTGGTAACAACCAAAAGCCCCAATTATTCAAACGTGGCAATGCCATATCTGGCGCACCAATTTGCAAAGGGATCATCCAGTTTGCGAAACCTGTTGCAGCTGGCATTAACGCAGCAAAAATCATAATCAACGCATGTACGCCAATCAGTTGATTAAAGAACTCCGGATTTAACAACTGAAGACCTGGCTGAAACAATTCAGCACGAATCGCTAAAATCATGCTGCCGCCAACAAAAAACATAATCAGCGAGAAAGTAAGGTACATCGTACCGATGTCCTTATGGTTGGTGGTGGTTAGCCAGCGCATAATCCCTGAAGGATGTTCAGCATGCTCTTCATGATGTGCTACCGTTGTTGTACTCATTTCTTTCTCCTAATTACTAAAACTAAATAATTTCCGTTTTATTAAATTACACTTATTATTTACTGGCGAGCTTCTTTCACCTGTGACGGTTGTAGCATGTCACCAACGCTATTACCTAATGCATTACGCTCATAGGTAATTACTGAAGCAATTTCCGTGTCATTTAGCATTGCTTTCCATGCAGGCATCACACGTACACCATTTAATACGCGATCTAGATGACTATCTTTCAGGTATTTACCATCCGCACCAAAAATTGGTCCATTCGCGATTTTGCTGCCTGTTAATGGTGGAAATGCCGGAGGTAAACCAGCACCAGTGATTTGGTGACAAACTGCACAGTTTTTCTCATACACAAGCTTACCATTGGCAATAAGGTCTTCTTTTGTCCACACTTTATCAGCACCAGCAGAAGCCTTAGCGAGCTCCTCTTTTTTAGTAGCAACCCATGCTTTGTATTCTGCCATTGGCAATGCATCAACTACCACAGGCATATAACCATGACCCTTGCCGCACAATTCCTTACATTGTCCGCGATAAGTACCAGCCTTCTCAATTTGAACCCAAGTTTCACGAATAAAACCTGGTACAGCTACGCGTGAAGAACCAAATTGCGGCACCCACCAATTATGCAACACATCGGTTGATGTCATTAAAACACGTACTTTTTCGCCCACTGGCAACACTAAATGGTTATCTACCTCAAGCAGGTAATGCTCGTTTTTTACACCTTGATAGCCTTTTTCTGTTTGCTCTTTTGGTGTTGACAAATTACTGATAAATTTAATGCCTTGGGCATCACCATCCATGTATTCATACTGCCAGCGCCATTGTGAGCCAGTAATTTTGATTACCATGGTCGCTTTATCACGCGTATCTTCCATCATCAATACGCTGTGATAAGCAGGTATACCCATAATGACAAAGTCAATCAGTAAAAGAATAGCAAATGGAATCAATGTCCAAAAAATTTCAACTGCAGTTGATGGCGCTTTATCTGTAACCGGTTTAAAATTTTTGCTTTTACGATGTGAAAAAATGGCGTAAATCATAATTACAAGAACGACCACAAAAATGGCCATTGCAATCAACATAAACTTATTATGCACATGCAGTGTATCTGTAGCCATTGGTGTTGCGGGCAGCGGAAAATTCCAAGCGTATTCAGCACACGCATTGAGTGAAGCAAGCATCGCTGCCAAACCTAGCCCAATTTTTTTAAAAACTTGCATAAAATATGCTCCAAAACTAATTAATAAATATTTTTTAATTTTTGTTTGAGCTCACGCGCCAATATAGTGCGTTGCTCATCATTTATAAAATTTCTACCGAACTCAACTTCTTTACCATGAGATTGAATAAACAGCCCACTTTTACCAATTACACCCTTACCACTTTCTACACCACGCACATTAACCTGCGCCCAATTTCTTTGTAATACCGTTGTAGTGATTTCTTTATAATTTCTTTTTTCTACTACAACCCTATCATCTACTATCGTAATACTCTCAAAATCACCTGAATGTTGCTGGATATAATAAAAAGTGTACGCAAATGCCAAAACCTCCAATCCAGCAAATGGCAAAACCAACCAAGCACCCATATGCGCGAAACCTAATCCGACAATCAAAACAATGGCAACCAACCCCGCGAGCACTTTTATACCAGCTTCTGGAGTAAGTGAGTTATTTGGTCTAGCAATGATTTTATAACCTAAATCTGACACCGCCATATACTGTCCTTGAATAAGAAAACTTAAAATTAAGCCCTCTTACAGCTTTTTGACATGCGACATTTTGACGCAGGTCAAAAAATAGCACAAAAGAAAGTTACACTCAAGCAGAAAGTTACATTTCCGTAACAATTAAGAGGCAGTTGAAGCGAGCCTCTTAATTAATTCAAGCCTCTGCGGTTATGCACCCAAGTAGCTTAGTTGTTTGAGCTAGCATTACTCGCTGAAGCAGCATTATCATCACCCACTAAGCTTCTTCAGCTTTACTTACCATTGGAAAGTTGCCAGTAATTTGCTCGGCGAAGCCTTCATTACTAATGGTGACGGGTTCTGCTTGAATCACTTCTTCTTCGCTGAATGCTTTCGCTTGCTCGCGCTGAACAATCGGACTTTGGCGCTTGTCCCCATGGACCTGAATATAATTTTTACGAATCTTCGCCATTTCTTCAGCAATATAATCTTTTAATAAATCCGGGTTTTTTAATAATTTTTTTAAGCCCGCTTTTTCTTTTTCTAACTCAGCCTGCTCGGCCGTAATTTTCATTTCTTCAAGCTTGGCCAGATTTCTTAACTTAGTCTCTAAGATGGCCTCTGCTTGGATTTCAGAAAGTTTAAATACCTTGATTAATTCAGCTTTGGGGTCTTCTTTTTCGCGGACTATTTTTATTACTTTATCGAGATTTAAATAGGCTATCAGCAAGCCATCCAAGATATGTAATCTGGCTTCGACTTTGTCTAATTTGTAATTTAATTTTTTCTCGACCGTAGAAATTCTAAAACTTAACCACTCCGTTAAAATTTCTCGTAAATTTTTAACTTCAGGTC
>CAINWC010000068.1 GCA_903854305.1 uncultured Pseudomonadota bacterium
AGATATTCTGTCGATAATATAGAGGATGTTATCAAAAGGAATGAATTCGACATATCACCAGAAGGCCTTAAAAAAACAGCAGCCCGAGATTTAGAGTATCGCAAGCAGGAAGAAATTGAAAAGCGTAATGAGGCAATAAAAGTTCAAGCGGAAATCGAAAAACATGAGATAGATGGTTTTGGTGCTGAACTTACCCCGCTACAGTTAGGTAAAGTTAAAGTAACATTAAGCAACCAGGTTAGAATTTCTGACGTGTCTTCTACCTTGAAAGAAGCTGTTAGAAAGCTGATTGCCAATGGCGGTAAATTAAGAATTAGTGAAGAGGATGTCTTTAAACCTATGTCACGCATGGCCGATTTTAGGGCTGATAATAATGAACAAAGGGCTCATGAAAAGAGAGTTCTGGAAGGTGGTAAAAAAAATGTTTACTACGTCGATGATTATGACTTGGGTAAAATTGCTTATGATTACGCTGATTATTTAATTAAAAATGAAATAATTAATACAGTTGTTGCAAATGAGAATCATTCAGTTATACTGCAAGCTAAGGAGAATGAAAATGACAGAAGAACTTTACAATCGAGCAGCATATCCGCAGGATCTGCCTCTGAAAATAGAGGCAATGGGTTCAATAGCGGTGTCGGTAGCGAACACATGGTTGATGGGCTGGCCAGAGATAGTGGCGCATTACTTTCAACAGGCGCAGTCGCAGGTCTTTCTGAGCCTGCTGGAGACGCGAGTGAACGCGGAGAAGGATATTCTAGCGGACGAAGCGAACTTGCGCTATCTGTCCCGACGGGAAATATTGCAGATGTACGAAGTGAAGGAAGCTCCGCCGAGGTTCGTGAGTCAAGTTTAGATTTTGATAAGTGGTTTAAGTTTAGCAATGTTGTAACCAATGATGGTGAACCGTTGGTTGTTTATCACGGTTCTGATAACGATTTTTCTAGCTTTGATTTTTCAAAGGCTAAAGACGGTGCGCACTTTTTTACGCCAGACGAAAGCCATGCTGCTTCATTTGGTAATACACGTAGCTTTTATTTAGACATTAAAAATCCCTTGGTTATTAACCAAAGTCATCTTGATGCGGCTTGGGACATTAAACATCCCGATGGCGAGCAAGATGATCGCTCTCTTCTTCCTCGCGATTTTGTGAAATCATTTGTTGAGCAGGCTAAGTTGGCAGGCCGTGACGGCTTGATAATTCAAGGCATGGCTGATCGTGATATTCAATCAGATATGTATCTGCCTTTTAGTAACGAGCAGATAAAACTAATGTCATTATTTGATTTTAATGACAAGGCTGTCGGTGCTTCACCTGTTCAAACTGATTATGTATTAACAGATGACGATCGTATCGGTTTAGGTGGGCTGGCTGAAAAGTTTCAGGACAATTTAAAAGCCATTCGCGTTGTCAAGTCTTTGGGTGAAGAGCGTAGGCATGCGACTGATGATGAGCGTCGTGAATTGGTGCGTTATGTGGGTGTCCAGGTCGGCGTTCGTGGTGGTGGCGTTGCCGGGCGGGTGCAACCAGTCATGGGTCTGAGCGGTGAGTGGGTCGTCGTAGTGGAGGCGTGGTCGTGGAGGTGAGTTGTCTGGGGTGAGCGTCGTGTGGTGG
>CAINWC010000069.1 GCA_903854305.1 uncultured Pseudomonadota bacterium
CGATCTCCTGTGCCATCACAAAAGCACCCCCTTCACATTCATCATAGATAAACTCATCTTCAAAAGCATCCTCATCAATTTCCAGATAATTTTTATAGGCGGCATTGCGAAGTACATGCGTGATACTAAAGAATCAGCTAAAAATTAACCTCAACCTGTCCGCCATTGCGTGCAATACCCGTCACTATCTGACCGCTAGCCACTTTAACTTGTACAATCTGACCCTCGTTGGCTTTGCCCATGGCCTGACCTTCGGCAGACACACTAAAACCTTTACCAATAGTAGTAAGCATCACAGTTTGACCTTGCTGCACTACAGGTGAAATCTTCAACATTTCTTGTCTTAGCACAGTGCCAGCGGGCATTGAAATATTCACCGAGCGACCGATGGCCTGTGTTTGATCTGTAAAAACCCCTGCTGGCAACTGGGTTAGGTCGCCACTTTCAAAAAGCATATCCTGACTTGTCACTACCTGACCCTGCGCTAAGGGTGCTGCTGCCACTAAATATTGCGCGGTAACATTAACCGTTGCTTGTACGTAAATCGTCCAAATACTAGGCGCATTGCAACGCACACCAACACTGGTTTTCCCCCATGCTCGACTACCCGCCGGCAAGAACACTTGTACATCCGAACATTGCGCCAACTTCATATTAGGGTCTATAGCACCGGCATGAACACTGACTTTGCCAGGATAACCAATCGTTTGGGTTTCTAAAAATTCAGTAATCTTTGATTTAACCAAGGTTAAATTTTGCTTTGCTACCGCGGTAGCTGGCGCCGTAGATTCGGCATGGCAAACCCCAGCCATCAACATACAAACTGCCATAAAAGCGGCGCGTGCAACTTTGCCTTGTACGTGATTATTGTGATCTTTCATATTGAATTCCATGCCTAACGGTAAATTCTCAATATGTATTCTACGGTGGCAACTGCATAGCAAAACGAAGAAAAGGGCACGATTTACCCTTGTTCTTTCTAAATTAAAGACATGCTTTTAATCCTAGACTAGCACTCATGAATGTTATCGGCTAAAAGACCGTTTTCTTTAATTAGCTTTTGCAAGATGGTTCGTGCGGTTATGAAGGGAAATGACTATGTTGAATAAATTAGATGCGGCGTTGAATTTTCATCAAAATGCCTTAAGAGTACGCGGTCAGCGCCAAGAGCTGATTGCGGCCAATATTGCCAACGCAGATACGCCAAACTTCAAAGCCCGCGACATTGACTTTAAAACTGCTATGCAAAGTGCCACCGCAGGGATAAGCAAAGAAGCGTTTGTAGCGACTAAAACTTCGCCGCAACATTTAGATGGCTTGCCGTCAAATAACATATCGCAAAGTGGTGCGCCAGGCGAACCATTATTCCGCCCGATCATACAAGGTAGCGTAGATGGCAATACTGTTGATATGGATGTAGAGCGTAATCAGTTTGCAGATAATGGTATTCGCTATGAAGCCAGCTTAACGTTGATAAACGCCCAACTCAAACAAATGCTAGCGGCGCTCCAACCTTAGTAATTTCTATTTTTATAGGATAAAAAATGTCTCTATTTAATGTATTCAATATTTCTGGCTCTGCCATGAGCGCGCAATCGCAACGCTTAAATGCGGTGGCCAGCAATCTGGCTAATGC
>CAINWC010000070.1 GCA_903854305.1 uncultured Pseudomonadota bacterium
AGCGAGAGCATTTTTATTGCCATCTTTGCTGTTGAACATGAAAGCTGGTCGTGAAAACTCCTCACCTGGTGTACAAATTGATCCTGTTACCGGAAAGCCTGTTAGTACAAGTGATCACTATCGGTCAGACACTTCGCTTACGCTTAGGCAGCCTTTGGTGGATGTTGCAAGTTTGTATGATTGGAAACGCCGCAAAGTAGTAGAGAAATCACGTGAAGAGAGCGTGCGCTCTAGCCAAGGTGATACTTATCTTGCGACAGTGAATGCTTATCTCGCCCTTGTTTCAACGCGAGTACAGGCAAACATGGCGCTGGATTACGAAACTCAAATGCAGGAGTTATTCCAATATGTTGATAAGCGTGCGCGTGCAGGGGCAGCTAGTAACTCAGATAAAGAACGCGTGCGTGCGCGGAGTCTGAATGCCAAATCTTCACGTATAGAACAGGAGGCAGCACAAGCTGCCGCTGGCATTGAATTTGTACGTTTAGTAAATCTTGCGCCAACTTCACTCAGATTGCCTGATATGGAAGATGTCGGCATCTCGATCGTTCCTTCTGCGCTACTGCAAGCAATGCCGTTAGCGATTGAGTCAAATCCTGACATTGCCGTGCTTAAAGAGGAGTTGCGCGCAGCCGAAATTGACCAGTCTGCAGCAAAAGGTCGGTATATTCCACGTCTTGATCTTGAGGTCTCTGATAACGTGAGTTCACATGCGGGTGGTGCTGTAGGCGATCAACATGACCAGCGCATGATGGTAGTCATGAACTGGTCTATTTTTAATGGTGGCAGTGATATTAAGCTGAATGATGAGAAGGCGGCGCGCTACACTGAGCTCTCATACAAGCTGGATGATCAGCGCCGACGTGTATTGCAATCTTTGACTGCACAATATGCCACGCTTGAAGCTACGCGAGAAAGAATTTTTTCAGGCTACCGTGAACTTGAATCCATCTCTACTGCGGCCAAAGCGATGTCAAGTCGGATGCTTTCAGGCAATCAATCGTTGTTAGATATGTTAGATGTCTATGATCGTTTTTATCAAGCACGTACGCGTCTCGTGACATTACATGTTCAGGAAATGGGGGCAGTCGCTCAAATCGCACGGTTAGTGCAAGGCACTCCGCGTACAAATGTTGCTGCAAATGAGCTGCAAATGCCACTTAATGATGGGGCTATCGCCAAGTAGCGATTAGGGGGAAGGGAGCTATGGAATCTGAAGGAAATGTAGATGGCTCAGATATATTCTGGCCTGGCTATGTCGATGCTGTTACCAACTTGGTGCTTAACCTATTGTTCATGTTAACCATTATGATTGTTGCAGTTTTTATGTTTGCGCTTGAGTTGAGTCGGCATAAAAATGACAGTCCAGTTAAAGTCGTTGAAACGCAAGTGGTAGAAAAGCAGCAATCACTATCGTCTAAAGACATGACGCTTGACGTTGTTAAGGCGAAAGATAGTGAAATTCAGAGCTTGCAGAAAGAGTTGGCTAATCTGAAGAAGCAAGTGTTAGTACAGAATGACTTGCGAGGATCGCAAAAAATTGTCATCGCTAGAACACCAATCTCAAAATCAGAAAAAGAGTTGGATAAGTTTGCATCAACCGGTGGTGGTGTGGTGGTGAAATTTATTCTTGACGCTGTTACGTTAAGTCCCTCTGAAGCTGAAACCCTGCGTAGCTCACTGGCGCAGATTGTAGCTGGCGGTTCTGCGCGTATTGAGGTTGTTGTCCCTGCCGGTTTTTCTGAAGCAAAGCGTTTGGGTTTTTACCGCGCAATGGCTGTACGTAATCAATTGATTGAGATGAACGTACCGGCAAACAAGATTGAAGTCTCGGTTCGCGAAGGCAAGAGCGGCGCAGATAACTCTAAAGTTTTGGTGTCACCTCGCTGATTCATGCAAAAATTTAGAAACTTATTTTCAGCGTTACATCCGCGCACGATATTTGTTTTGTTGTCGATGGCTGCAACGATGTGTTTTGTTATTTGGGCCAGTATTGCCAAGGTAGATATTATCGTTCGTACCGAAGGCCGCATTGTACCTGCTGGAAAGTCTCAAATAGTGCAGCATCTCGAGGGCGGTATCGTGCGTAGCATTCTCGTACAAGAAGGCGAGATTGTGCATGCGGGGCAGCCTTTGATGGAGCTTTCAGATATTGAGGCGCGTTCAAATCTTGATCAAGAGCGTTCAAAATCTGCGGCATTCCGTGGTCGAGAAGCGCGCTTATTAGCTGAATCTAGCGGTGCTGGCGGTATTTCTTACTCAAAAGGTAGTGAAGATAAAGAAGTAAAACATGCAGAAGATGCTGCATTCTCGGCGCGTCGTGCACGGGTCGCTGAAGAGGTGCGAGTGCTGCGAGATCAAGGTGCACAGAAACGTGGTGAGATTGCCGAAGCAGAAAGTCGACGTAAAAACTTGTTAGCGGAACTTGATGTAGCCAAGCAACAGTACCGTGTGATCGAAGGGTTAAGCAAAGATAATGGGGTATCCGTATTCCATGATTGAAATAGCCTAAATCTCACCATTTTCAATCATTCTTGCCAGTGTTGATAAGTCTGCGCCGTAATTCTTAGGTTTTTCATTATTGTGTGTTGATTTTGATGTGTCAGCCATTGAAAACATTGCATAATTCATGCTCATGGATTCTTCTCTACGTTCAAATTTTGGTCTTGGCTGAATGACTTTATGTGCGCCTTCGCTAAATAATATTTTGGCTCTCAACGCTTCAAATGAATAACCCCGTCCAAGTCTATTCATTACCCTGATCAAATTATTGAGTGATTCGGTATATGAGTTGGTTATAGGATGATTGAAGTATTCAATAATGCACGGCTGCCAGTTAGACCACGCAGTAACAATAGGCAGAAAGTAACTGTATAACTCAGCAGGAATGCTCTTGCGCCAATCCTCATAGCGTTGCATTGCTTCATGCTGTGTCTTGGCATCATAAATGCTAAAGAACGCTTCCTTGAGCCTGTATGCTTCACCTAACAGAGGATAATTCTTAGTCCAGCCATCGAGGTTAAAACTTTCCTGATCGGTTAGTTCACTTTGGCGGCGCAACAA
>CAINWC010000071.1 GCA_903854305.1 uncultured Pseudomonadota bacterium
CAAGGTTGCGTGTCTACCAATTCCACCACGACGGCATTTATTCCAGCTATCGTTCTTACAGTTGCACTTACTTTGTTTGAATCACTTAGGAATATCTTCCGTGCCAGCTGGTGCTTTTGGCGCTATCACAACAGGTGAAACTTTTGTGCTGTTCACTACGCTAGTCGCATTGGCTTTAACAACACTACCACTCACTCTATGGCTTGACATATAAGCAAGCGTTAGGCTTGTACTAAAAAATATCATCACAAAAATTGCGGTTGCTTTGCTCATAAAGTTTGCTGAGCCAGAAACGCCAAACAAGCTACCAGAGGCACCGCTACCAAAAGATGCGCCCATATCGGCACCTTTGCCGTGTTGTAATAACACTAAACCAATAACGCCTAGCGCTGCTAAGACATGAATCACTAATATTAATTTTTCCATTTTCACCTAACGCCTATTAAGCAACAACTTATTTTCAACGACTAATCCTAAGTTGCCGCGCGGCATATCCCTTCAAATTCTTGCGCGTTTAACGAACACTTACCGATAAGACCACCGTCTATATCCTGCATAACCAGCAATTGTACCGCATTTTGTGGATTTACGCTTCCCCCATAAAGGATTTTCAAACTAGCTGCGGCTGCTTTATCGAGGCTAGCGATTCTGTTTCGAATAAATTCATGCATGCTTTGCGCTTGCTCGGCGCTTGCAGCCAAACCCGTACCAATCGCCCAAATAGGTTCATAAGAAACGACTGCATTCGCAAAAACTGCCGCACCATACAAGTTAATAATGGTATCCAATTGTTTGGCAACCACCATTTGCATCACGCCAGCTTCACGCTCTATGAGCGTTTCTCCCACACACAAGATAGGCGTCAGGCCATTTGTTTGGGCTTGCATGAATTTTATCGCGAGATTTTCATCAGACTCACAATATGCCGTTGCACGTTCCGAGTGTCCAATAATCACATAACTTGCACCAAAGTCTTTTAACATTGCAGCACTGACTTCACCAGTAAATGCGCCCACGGCATCTTTGCTTAAATTTTGTGCACCCCAAGCAATATTGGTGTTTTTCAGCATCGTTTGCGCTTGCGCGAGATATGGATAAGGCACACAAACCACAACGTCTACATTTTTGAATGGTGACAATTTTTCAATGTAAGCTTCTAGAAGTTTCTTATTGCTGGCTAAGTTGCCGTGCATCTTCCAATTAGCAACGATTAATTTTTGACGCATGTGAACCTTACTTTTATATTTATAGGTGTAATTTTACCCTTTTGTACGCTATTTCAGTCAATTTAACTGCTTTGCTAAATGAGCAATACGGAAAAACAGTCTTACCAAATAGACAATTTTAGGTGCATGACTCATTAGCATCATTTTGATTAAGCTGATTAATGATGTTGCGCGCTTCTTTCGCCACTTCAGATGCGGTCATTCCAACCGGGCCAATGCCTTGCGCCACAAGAGAATCTGCCGCGGCTCCATGTACATAAACACCTAGTTTAGCGGCATCAAACCCCTTCAAACCTTGCGCCATCAAGCCACCAACAATACCGCTGAGCACGTCACCAGTACCACCACTAGCAAGGCCTGCATTGCCAGTGGTATTCATAAACCAATTGCCATCGTGATGCGCACAAACACTGCCAGCACCTTTGAGCACACAAGTGACGTGTAAAGATTTAGCGAGTTTAAGTGCGCTTTCAACACGTTGTTGCTGGATACTTTCACCATTGGTCGTTAGCAACCTAGCCGCCTCCCCTGGATGTGGTGTGATTACGGTATCCGCATGGCGATTTTTAGTAATGGCGCCTAATCGTGGATGTGCGGCAATCAAGTTAAGCGCATCGGCATCTAACAGCATGGGTACATTTTGCGCCAACCAAAATTCAAGCAGTTCGATTGCTTCTTTAGATTGCCCTAAACCGGGGCCAATGATGACACAATTGAGCTGCGCTAGTTTTGTAAGTGCATCTGGCGAACGTAACATGATTTCTGGCTGGTAAATATCAACGCTGGGCGCTTGACTAGATAACATTGCAGCATAAACACGGCCAGCACCACTAAGCAGAGCGGCTCTAGCGGCTAAAAGCGCTGCGCCGACCATGCCAGTATCACCACCAATAATCGCCACGCTACCAAATGAACCTTTGTGTGCGTCACTTTTACGTGGCGGCAGTGCCGGCTGAAATATGCTTTTCACTAACAAGTTTGAATGAGTTTGCTCGGTGTTGATGATGGGCCACCTAAATGTTGATTAAATAAATTTAACTCGCTATGTATCGTACATTTAATTGCACTTTTTGCGAACCGTTATAGCTATTGGTTTGAAGTTGATAGGCCGCTTGAATGGGGCTTTCTAATAAATCAGGATGATTGAAATAAATAGCGTCAATGACTGCGGATGCACCAGTCTGTGCGGTTTTAGCTCTTGATTTCAAACTTAACTTTAAATGTTTTTCACCCAACACGCGTTGATTCAGCACTTCAAATTCATCGTAAAACAATGGTGGCGCAAAACCTTGCCCCCACACTTGGTTCTCTAAGGTTTGCGCGGTTGCAAAAGTCATGTCGCTATTATTTAAACTACCATCAACTTCAAGTATGGATTCTAAATCGGCTTCAGTAATCAGGCTTTTAACCACCACTTCAAAACTTTGATTAAATCGCTGAAAATCGACCTGCTTAATGCTTAACCCTGCCGCCATGGCGTGACCGCCAAACTTTAAAATCAAATCTGGTTGATGCTTGCTGAGCAAATCAAGTGCATCGCGCAGATGTAAGCCAGAAATAGAGCGTCCAGAGCCTTTAAGTAAGCCGCCGCCAGCATCGGCAAAGGCAATCACCGGGCGGTGGTAACGTTCTTTGATGCGTGAGGCTAAAATACCAATCACGCCTTGATGCCAATCGGCCTGATACATGGTGATGGCAAACTGGTTGGCGACGTTAATATCATCAAGCGAAATATTGGCACTATCTTGCATATCGGCTTCAATACTGCGACGTTGCACGTTTAAGTCTTGCAATTGTTGTGCGATGGTTGTGGCTTCCTGCTCGGTTTCAGCTAACAAGCATTGTATGCCTAGCGTCATATCATCTAACCTGCCAGCCGCATTCAGCCTTGGCCCTACATAAAAACCTAAATCTTGCGCATTGGTTGCTTGAGGTTGACGACCACTCACACGCAACAAGGCTAAAATGCCCTGCGAACAAGCGCCGGCTCTAATTCTACGCAACCCCTGCTCGACTAAAATACGATTATTATCATCGAGCTTAACTATTTTGCTTTTTACCGAATTTTACTTAAAATTTTGTCTAAAACTGCAAAAAACTGTTTTGTATAGCCACGTCACTGATCTGTAATTATTAAAGCTGACTTAAAGTCATTTATATTAACCCAAAACTTAAATTTTTACATTTGGACATGAAAATGCACCCTATAGGGTGTCGCTGTTTAA
>CAINWC010000072.1 GCA_903854305.1 uncultured Pseudomonadota bacterium
CATGCCAGGCCTTTCTGGCTACACCGTAACGCACAGTGGTATCCGTCTATGGCTGCCGCTTGCCATCGCCAAAGCCTTAGAAATAGAGCGAGCCATCGCCGATGAAGCTGCTACAGCAGCAAAGGCCGAAGCCCAAAGAACGAAAGCCAGTGCGTCAGCCAAGCCAGCATCTTCGCCACCACCCAATGTCAATAGCTCACCGAATGAGCTAAGCATTCGCGTCGGAACCAATGACGACCTTGCCGATGCCACTGTATTAGCTGAACGTATTTTAAAGAAAGCTAAAAAACACCTCGATCCGGCCACGGCAGAGTTTTCAAAAAACTTGTTTATTGCCACCGCCATGTATGTTGCGCATACAGAAAAAGTGCGCACGCTAAAAGTGGTGCTGGATTTTCTGGTAGATCCTGCTTGGGATTCTGAATTACAGATGTTGCAGTGCTTACGTGATGCAAGGACGTCGTTCCAACAAAAAGCATCATATTTTTGGTTTGGTGCCTTTGTCAAAAAGGTTGAGGATCTTTCTGATGAACGTGCAGAACGTTTGGTAAAACGCTGCCACGCGCACTGGCAAACGGCAATCAATGCAAGCCTTGTTAAGGTAAAGACCAAGTCGCAGCCCAATGTACAGGTATTTGACCCAGAGGCTACCAATAAGGCTATAGAGGCATTAAGCAACGTCAAGGATGACCGAAGAGCTGGCGGTGATCGTGTACTCGAAAACGCACGGATGCATGACGGATTCCGCAGCGTGCCAGAAGCAAGTAAAGCTGGGCGTAGGCTGGAGAAAACAAAAACTCAATTCGAGAATCTAGTAGAACCCATTATCCGCTTATTATCTGAAGTATCTGGAATTATAAATTTAGCATGTGGGTCAATTGATAACACTTTCGCACGTAGTAGTACTTCTGCCGTTTGTTTTTCTTGTGAAGTTGTTTGGATCGTCATTGCATCTGATGCTTGTGGCGCGTATTCCTGCTGCGCAGAGTCATTGAGTATAGAGTCATTGAGTATTATGTGTGCTTCAGCTGATGCTTCTATCATCGGCAATACTTTGGTGTCACGATAATTTTCAATCGTTATCTGTAATTCTGGGTTGAGGATAGTCATGCCCATGTCATCGGCTAACTGCGCCATTCGTTTTGTGAATAGCGAATCGTCGCCAGTCAAGGTTAATTCGTTGCCAAACTTGTTTTGTGCGTGAACTAAGGCTAGACGAATTTCTTCGTCGGTAACTATTACGCGGTCAAATGTGAGGCGGTTTCCACGATCCGTGAATAGATGTGCCGCGTCTTTGTCGCTATATTCGACGTTGCCGTTGCCAGTTACCCTACATTGAATGCCAATATACCTGGCAAGTAATGCGTCCGCCTCGTAGGGGCGCATGTCATTTAGTCTGGCTGAGCGTATGGCCACTTCTTTTTGTTCCTCATCCAGCAAGCGAGCCATCAGTTGACGGAGTTTGCGTTCGCGATATTCCGGCGTGACTTCTTCGTTTTTTTCTTCTTCAAAACCATGTTCAATTTTGCTGTTGTACTTAGCGTCACGCTGCGCTTGATAGACGATGCCGCGCAATGCGGATAAGGCAGCTTGGTCACCAAGGTTAGCTTGCTCATGTAACCATGTACGCCAACCTAAAGGTGGAATGCGTGTGGCTTTTAATGATGCGTTTTTGACTTGGAAATCGGCTTCAATTTGGAGTTTTTGGCGGGTGCTTTCTATGTCAAGTTCAATGACGGTTCGAAAGCCGGTGGAGAGGTCTAGGCTTCGGTCTTTCCTGACTCCAGCCTTGGCAGATTTTGTGATTTCACGGAGTGCTTTGAGCGCAAAACTACGTTCGTCCAGAATTACCCTGGTGCGCAGCCAATGGTCTGTATCCCCTTCACGAACAAATCGCTGATATTGAGAAAATCGACTGCGCAGATCTACGCGTGCTGCAGTCCGCTGGTTTTTCCTTTCTTCACGCATAGCATCATCACGATTTAGACTTCTTTGACTGCTTTTAGGTTGAGCTCCATAGTGATGCATATCCTGATCTTGCCTAACTTCTCCGTCTCCTAGGTTGAGACGTAAAGCATTCTGCAATAACATTTCATTACTTTGTCCGTCACCATCCAAACCGCTTTCAGGCAATTCATACAGACTACCTCTTCTGTGTGCTGGCGGCATTGATCTATCTGGTTCAGCATGTAAATTTAGACTTCCTGCGTTTAGAGGGATGCCACGATCTGGCGAAATTTTGAGTAATTTGTTGATCCCCTTGTTAAGTTGCTGTTGTGTTAAATGAGATAAATCAGGAACGATGCATTTGGTGACATTTCCATCATCAGCTTCGTTAATTTCTACCCGGTCAGCTGGGAATGATAGGATATATGGATTGGGCTCTGTCGCGCTCTGAGCGAATTTACCCCAGCGCGCTTCTAAGTCTGCGCGTTTTAAGAGACGCAAAACTTTGCTTACAGGCAAATCCAACACATCCCCAGTTTCCGGTGAAGTGGCATAGATCCTCATACCACCACCGCCGCTGTCGGTGAGCGTGATTTTACGCTTGGAGAGCCATCCATGTAACGCATTCCAATCTTGGAGCTTTGGGAGCGCTTTCTTGAGGTCTCTAGACACATCAGTTTTGATCCAGGATTCCAAGCTTTCTGGATTGTGCCATGGCGGTAAGACATATTTTTTGGAATGCTCACCGTGAGCATGACCTAGCCCACTGCTAACTGAATTGGAAAGATTTTCGTTGAGAATAATAGAATTTTGGCCACTAGGGCTGGTTTCAACACTGTAGATGCCGTTGTCGTGGGTCCAGTTGTGTTTCAATTCGCTTTGACGTGCGGCTAGGTGCAAGGTCTTTTTTGCCCATTCGATGTTGTGGGATTTGAATGTTTTTGGGTGGATGCGATTGACGGCAATGTGGCAATGGATGTTGTCTGTGTCGACGTGAACAGCCAGAACGTGTTGGTGCTCGGCCAACCCTAAAGCTTTAATGGCATGCTCAGCTGCATCGAAGATAGCGTCTGGGGCTGGATACTCATGTTCTGGCCAGGTTAGAATAAAATGAAATGCTGGTGCTTTACAGCGTGTGTTCTTAGCGGCCACGGCATTCATTTCAATCGTGGCCGTGGCAATATCCAGCACGCCATGGGTACGTACGGCAATGCACTTTTCTACTTTTCGGCCCCTGTCTTGCTGGCTTGTTGTGTAATTTAGAATATCTTCAAATTTTTGCTCTTTAGAAATTGCATGTAGCTTTTCTGTTTGCTTGTTATTTTGGCAATAGGCAACAAGATCGTTGAATTGCTTGCTTGAACTTACTCTTGATTTACGTTGGTCGGGGATGATGGGGAGCATGGTACGAACTAAATTCGCTTAAAGTGCTTTTTTGTACAACCGTAGCAATACAGCGTCAAGTTCCAGAATACTGGCTTTGGCTTTTGCAGCGCTGACCATTTCTGCTGCTTTAAATAACTCGTTCGCTAAAGGCAGTACGATGCCTTTAATTAATTCTGCATCGGCTTTATACATGGGCTTATGGAGGAACATAGTCCCGCCAAGAAAATGTGGATCACTGAAGCATGATTCAAGAACGGCCTCAACAACCCCTTGGCTTAGACCTTTTTTTGGTGTGCGATCTTCTATTTTTAATATCTC
>CAINWC010000073.1 GCA_903854305.1 uncultured Pseudomonadota bacterium
GCCATGCTGTGTGGTGCAGGTCACAACTTACGGATGATCCTGAGAGCCATCCGGCTTTTTTACGGTCATTATTTCGCAAACCAACTGCGACTGATCCTCGTCGCACTACCTCAATATTTAAATATCACTCAGATCAATCAATTGAAATCTGCTTGAACTGAGTTGTTCAGGGTCGACTAATTACAATTTATTCTGGTTGCAGAGTATGCAAGATAAGCTAAAATGTTGCTTATTAGTATTTCATGTTTAATAAACCCTAAATATAAATCTTAACTATAAATTTTAAGCATAAATTTTAAGTATAAATAGGGGATTCAATATTTTTTAATAGTAAAAGGGAAGTGTCATGTCAAAGTTGTTACGTTCTATGTTGGTATTAGGTGTTGCAGGGTTGTTAGTAGTCGCTTGTGGCAAAAAAGAAGAGGCTGCACCAGTAGTGGTTGCTCCTGCGGTAGTAGCTCCGGCTGCACCTGTAGTAGTAGCACCAGTTTCAGAAACTGCAGGTGGTGGCGGTTATGAGCCAACTGCTGAAGAGCGTGTTCCAGGCATTACATTAGATCAAGCTACGCCTGTAGCTGATGCAGCCCCTGCAGAAGCAGCGCCAGCTAAAGAGGCGGCACCAGCAGCTAAGTAATTGGGTATAAAGGTTGTTTAATAAAAAACACGCTTAGGCGTGTTTTTTATTGCTAGTAGCTAATCAAAGATCTTGTGCAAAGGGCTCAACAGGTTTTTAAACTTCAATCAACGCGCTGTTTTTTAAAAATTATTCAGTTATGGAAAGTTCGAACGATTTAATTCAAGCTACTCCAGCTAAGCGGATCAAAAGGGCGGCTCTGACGGCGTAACTCATAATACAAGCCGTTACTGGCATTGCCACCACTATTGCCCACTGAGGCAATCGCATCACCCGCATGTACTGCTTCACCTACTGGCTTTAATAAGGTCTGATTGTTGCCGTATAAGCTCATGTAACCATCACCGTGATCGATAATGATTAAGTTGCCGAATCCTCGCAACCAGTCAGCAAATACCACGCGACCATTAGCAACAGATTTAACTTCCGCGCCTTCATTTGCTTTAATAAACAAACCTTTCCAAGAGATGCCGCTATCCTCACGACTAGCACCAAAGCGATTGCTTACGTTACCACGCACAGGTAGCCTTAACTTACCTTTAAGTGCAGCAAAATTGGCACCTGCAAACTCATTGCTAGGTGTGGTGGTATTAGCAATATTTGTATTGTCGGTAACAATTTCTGAAGAAGGTATTTTGTTCGTAGCTGTATGGTTAAGCGGTGTAGGCTTACTTGCTAGGTGCTTAGGTTTTGCTGGCACAATCCTAGCTAAACGTTCTACTAATTCAGACAGTCTTTTTTCATCACGGCTTAATTTTTTGATTTCACCGCGTTGCGCAGCAATTTGTTGCGATAGCGTTTGAACTACCTTGGATTTAGCCTGTTTCTGACTTTCTAAAACACGCCGTTCATCAATTTGTTTTTGCTTAAGTTCTGCTACTTGTTTAAGCGCCGCCGCCGTTTGTTCATTCAGCTTGCTGATTTTAGTTAAGCTACCTTGCATTTTATTAATCAATGCCGCGCGGGCACTGGCAATGTATGAGTAGTAATGCACATCGCGCGCTATTTCACTGGGGTGCTCACTTTGCAAAATCATTTGTACATAACTTTGCTGACCATGAATATATTGCTGATATAGCTGACTACTTAACAGCTTCTGTTGCTGCGATAGCGCTTGGTTGGTCGATTTTGAGTCAGACTCAAGTTGCGTGAGTGTTTTTTTATTTTGTTGTTGTTGCTGATTAATCTCATACAGTTTTTTATTCGCTTCGCTAATGGCGACTTCACTGTCTTTTAAAGCATCTGCGGCGTCTTTATGCGCTTCTTGTGAATTGTCTAATTCTTTTTTTAGTGACTCTAAGCGTTGCTGAACATCCGTTAAAGCTTGTTTCGACTGCTCTGTTTTTTTTGCAGCAAAGCCGAATGAGCCATGCGTAAGCAATAGTGCGGTCAACACCGAACAGCAGGTGATGCGGTTGAAATGAAGGCGATTCAATGGATTAAATCCAAACGAGCTAGTTTTCAAAATGTACTGGTTTTCAAAAGGAGCTGATTTTCAAAATTAATTAGCTTTTCAAATTAACTAGGCTTTTGCCTGTCATTTCAATTGGTTGCGCAACACCCATCATTTGCAGCAAAGTAGGTGCTAAATCAGATAGTGCACCATTTTCTGTAAGCGTTGCCTCACGGCCTACATAAATAAGCGGCACTTTATTGGTGGTATGTTGTGTATGCGGCTGATTGTTCACCTTGTCAAACATCACTTCGGCATTGCCGTGGTCGGCAGTAATAATCACTTCACCGCCTATACTTTGCATCGCTTTTACCACGCGCCCCACGCAAGTATCTAGAGTTTCAATAGCCTTAATCGCCGCTTCCAGACTGCCTGTATGGCCAACCATATCACTATTGGCATAATTGCAAATAATAGCGTTATATTTTTGGCTTAATATTGCTTCTTCTAGTTGTTCCGTTAGCTCAAATGCACTCATTTCAGGTTTCAAATCATACGTTGTAACTTGTGGTGAGA
>CAINWC010000074.1 GCA_903854305.1 uncultured Pseudomonadota bacterium
CATGAGTGATGTGCTGCAACATGGCAAAGGCATCGGCATTACGCTTTTTATCAATTGGGTTGTTAAGCCATTTTCAATGGCATTACTTGCCTGGATATTTGTTAGACACTTATTCGCTGGCTACCTACCCGTTGACCAGCTGGATAGCTACATTGCCGGTTTGATTTTGCTTGCCGCGGCGCCATGTACGGCAATGGTGTTTGTATGGAGTAATCTGTGCAATGGCGATGCAAAGTTTACATTATCTCAAGTGGCGATTAACGATGCCATTATGCTATTTGCTTTTGCACCGCTTGTGGCCTTGTTACTTGGCTTATCCAGCATTACTGTGCCTTGGAACACACTGTTCTTATCCGTACTGTTGTTTATCATAGTACCCGTAGTGATCAGTCAATTATGGCGTAAGTTACTGCTATCTAAAGGTCAAAACACTTTAGATAAAACGCTTAAACGCTTACATCCTATTTCACTCTCAGCACTATTAGCCACGCTGGTTTTACTGTTTGGCTTTCAAGGGCAGCAGATACTTGCTCAACCGACCATTATTGGCTTGCTGGTAGTACCCATCATCATTCAGGTCTACTTCAACGCCATGCTTGCCTACTGGCTTAATAAGAAGCTGAAAGTAGCGCATTGTGTGGCCGGCCCATCGGCGTTGATAGGCGCATCAAATTTCTTTGAATTAGCGGTTGCCACTGCTATTGCTTTATTTGGTTTTAACTCAGGTGCGGCGCTTGCAACAGTCGTGGGTGTATTGATAGAAGTGCCTGTCATGTTGACCGTGGTATCTATCGTAAATCGGAGTCGCAATTGGTATGAAACCACTTAATTTTATATGGCGTGTATCTAAGCTACTTAGGTACCCGCCATAAATACCAACTGGCAACCGTTCTATATGGACTCCACGCTTTAGCAATCTCGCTCATTTCTTTACGGTTAGGCGCAGCCTCTAATTGCTTAAGTCGCTTGTAGCCTTCCACCACACCAAAATCATCTGCAGGCAGAATGTCCATGCGCTTTAAAGTGAACATTAGTAACATTTCCACTGTCCAGCGACCAATCCCTTTAAGCGTCACCAAGCGTGCGATTAAGTCATCATCTGTCATGGCATCGGCAGCATCACGAGCGGGTACTAGACCACTGAGCGCACCTTCGGCAATACCATGAATCGTTTCAATTTTTCGGGCAGAAAATCCACAAGCACGCAACGCATCAAAGTGAGTGGCTAATAGTTGAGCTGGCGAGGGAAATACATCGTTATATATATTAAGTAGCCTAGCAAGAATCGCATCACCAGCCTTGGGATGCAATTGTTGGTAAGCCACGGCTCGGATTAACGCTTCATAAGGTTCGCGTGCTGGCTTTGGCTCAAAAGTGCAAGGCCCGACTGTGGCAACTAATTGCGCCCAATCTGCGTCCAAGTTAGCAAGAAACTCGGTGGCTGGTTGAAAAATATTTGCTGATTCCATCAGTAAATTATAACGTTAAGTTTTCAAACACAGTGGTATGGTAATCCCCCCAGAAAAAGATTGCATTTATAAGTAGAATTTTCTTATGATGATTTAAGGAATTTTTACATGAAGATATCAAGATTTACCGAC
>CAINWC010000075.1 GCA_903854305.1 uncultured Pseudomonadota bacterium
GTAATTTAAATATTCATGATGTAGTAGCGCTTTGCCCATTAACTGAACGCCTGCGTGAAACAGTGATTAATACTATGGCGCTACGTGAGTTACCTAAGCGCCACGCGGCCTTACACCAGGATCCTGTTTCGCAACGAGAACATCGCTCTTGGCTAGCAAGTGCAGAGGCCGAGACCGAAAAATTATTTCGAATGCTTTTTGATGAGCCAGAAATTCTAAATTGGTATAGGGAGCGTAAACAAGTTAATGTTAAAAATCGCCGCCATTTACAAGTTCAGCTTTCAACCTGGGCACAAGATTATAGTTATTTTAAATCCCCTTTAATTAGAAACGAATTGATTAACTGGGATTACCCTTCATCAAGTGCCAACACTGGACGCAAGCGATTGCTCGCCGTGATGTTGACTTCGGCAGATCAAGAAAACTTAGGTATTGAAAAAACACCAGCTGAGAAGAGTCTGTATTTGTCGCTTTTAAAGGCAACTCATTTACATAGAAAAGAAAATGGGCTTTGGGGGATTTACCCGCCAGATGAAATTGACCCCTGTCAATTGAGTCATGCATGGTCTGCAATAACTGAGTTGCTAGGCAACAATGGCACACGCCAAGTTCCTATTCCAGAGATCTACTCGCTATTACGCAGCCCACCTTATGGCTTGAAACTAGGTGTATTGCCAGTGTTTTTACTAGCATACATACTTGCGCATAAACGCGAAGTTGCCTTCTATCAAGAAGGCGGATTTTGCGAAGTTGTGACTCTGGATCAAGTTGAGCTACTTTGCCGTCGCCCAGAGCTATTTGCTTTGGAGCGCTTTGATTTAGGGGGTTTACGCGGTGATTTATTTGATCAATATTTTAGTTCGGTTATTGGTAAGGTGCAAAAAGATGCCACCTTGCTTGATATTGTACGTCCACTAGTTCGATTTATTTCCAGCTTGCCGCCATACACATTAAATTGCAAGGGCTTAAGTTACGAAGCCGAGTTGGTACGTAATGCTTTTACACAAGCCAAAAGCCCTGGGGTATTGTTATTTGACGCCCTACCTAAAGCATGCGGTGTTTCACCAGAGGCTTTCTCTACTGGCGATCCCGCGATTGTTGAGCAATTTATCAAAAAATTGGTTCGGGTGTTGCGTGAACTAAAGGGTGCCTTCGATGCGTTGCAACATCATTGGCAAACGCAACTGTGCACACTGTTGCTGGATGAAAACGTGAGTGAATTAGATTTGCTACGAATTGCTTTAGCTGATCGATATCGCGGCTTAGATATATTTACACCAGATTCTATGGGGCTAGGTGCCTTTATTCGCCGACTCGCAGAACCTGGACACGCATCAGACAAGGCCTGGCTGGAATCAGTTGCCACCTTGTTAGCGCGTGTACCACAACGCAAGTGGAAAGAAGAAAATCGGCTCCAAGCAGAATTACGCTTGCACGAAATTAGTCAACAATTGCGCGATTTAGAAAAGTTGAGAATGTCATCACCCAGCGAGCTGAATCCTAAGGGTGCCTTGTTAATTAAAATGGTTGATGCAGAACGTGGTGAAGTTAGTCATGTGGCACAGGTGTCCACTATTCAACGTGAAGCCGCTAGTTTGAGAGCGAAAAATATTTTAAACGATTTAAAAGATCTTAATGATGTAGAACAAATCGCAGTGCTTGCCGAATTGTTAGAGCGCTTGTCAAAAGCTAAAGTATAAGGAGATTTAAAGTATGAGCGAAAATTCTGAAA
>CAINWC010000076.1 GCA_903854305.1 uncultured Pseudomonadota bacterium
AATTTTCAGTGGCGCCGCCTTTGGCCCATTCATGCGCACATTCTGGGCAAACATATAGTTCGCCATCTTCATAGGTGAATTCCGAATTACATTTTGGACATTTAGGTAAATCGCTCATTGTGACTTTCTTTCTAATAGTTAGATGTTCAATAAATATTTACTGCATTATAAGCTATGGCGCTGGATTCATCATTTCCAAATGCAAGCGTTCAATTTCTTGCATAACTTCTGCCGATAACGTTACATCCCAAGCACCAATATTTTCTTTTAGCTGCGCCATATTGGTTGCACCAATAATTGTGCTGGTAACAAACCAACGGTGATACACAAATGACAGCGCCAATTGCGTAGGCGTTAAACCATGTTGACGAGCCAACGCAGCATACGCGGCACTGGCAGGCGTAACATTGTGTTTTGTGTAGCGCTGTGCATAACCCGTAAATAGGTTAGCACGGCCTTGTGCAGTTGGGTTATCAATATATTTAGCCGTTAAATGGCCAAAAGCCAGTGGTGAGTATGCTAAAAACCCCACGTTTTCACGGTAGAGTATTTCAGATAATCCCAATTCAGGAATGCGATTAAGCAAACTATAGCCATTTTGCAGGCTGGCGATTCTAGGGAGATTATATTCTTTCGCGATGCGCAAGAACTCCATGACGCCCCAAGGTTGCTCGTTTGACAATCCTATGTAGCGCACTTTGCCCTCAGCGACTAACTCGGCCAGCGTTTCAAGCTGGTTATGGATTGAGACCCAAGCTTTTTCATCACCTTGCTTGAAAACACCTGATGTAAACTCACCCGCTGGGTCAAATTGGTATTGACCAAACATTGGCACATTGCGTTCTGGCCAATGCAGTTGATAAATGTCGAGGTAATCTGTTTGCAGGCGTTTGAGTGAGCCTTCAATCGCCGCGCGAATATTCGCGCTATCTAAAGACGCGGGACCTTCTCGAATCCAACTAATCCCACGGCGCGGACCAGCCACTTTACTACCCAAAATAATCTTATCGCGCGACTGATTTTTAAGCCAATTGCCCACCATAGTTTCGGTACGGGTACAGGTTTCAGCTTTGGGTGGCACCGGATACATTTCTGCGGTATCAATAAAATTAATGCCTTGCGCTAGCGCATAGCCCAGCTGCTCATGTGCTTCAGCCTCGGTATTCTGGTCGCCATAGGTCATGGTACCTAAGCAAATGGCAGAAACGTTTAAATCTGAACCACCTAATTGACGATATTGCACGATTGTAAGTATCCGTTTAGTGCAACGTTTGCGTTGCGGAAATGACGTTAACTTGCTTGAGGTCTGTGCCCATCAACAAATCCCAGCCTGCTTCACGCGTTGCTAACTGCATCATGCTGGTGACGGCATGCACTAACTCATTGGTAAGGGCCATTTTAACGGACTGTCCATTGGTGCATTGCAGTTCTAGCTGCGGAGGCAGATTGCCGATGGTCACTATCATGCATTGCTCCGCAAGCATTGGCGCTTCTGAGCGCGCTTGTCTATCTAAAACATATTCAGACTTAAAATCCAGTCTCGCGATTTTCTTCTGCGCATCGGCCTCTTGAATAAAGTTTTCAACCGCTTGGCTTTTGCCATCTGGCGTTGTAATAGTAGGCGCTGCAAACTGTGTCGCTGTGGGCAACAATGTATTACTGGCCGTTTGTAGGGCGCTCCACATTAACTTGCACACACGTCGCGTAATCCACACAACAACCTCCGTTTTATCGGCCAGGCCAACTTTTAACAACAACCTATCTTCTGGCTCATTAAAGCCAAGGTTAATTTGTTCAATCGCAGATTCATTTTGTGTCATAAGCTTGTTTTAACCATTAAATACAATGTGTAGCATAAGGTTTTTATGCAAATATTTCTAGATTTAATCTTGAAATATTCCAGCCCGGCCCAATAACTAGCACTCTGGGTGTTTGAGTGCTAAAATCGCACCCGTTATGGATGGTTTAAATTACACCCTGTGCTTTACCTTAGCTATATAAGATTTGTTTTATCAATCCCTTAGCACTCGATTGTTAGGGATTTTAATTGTTTAACGTTAGTTAATTCTTGATTTAATTTTTGGAGAAATCGTATGAAAATTCGTCCTTTACACGACCGCGTCATCGTAAAACGTTCTGAAGAAGAGCGTACTACAGCATCTGGCATCGTGATTCCAGATAGCGCAACAGAAATACCTGATCAAGGTATCGTACAAGCCATTGGTTCTGGCAAACGTGATGACAGCGGTAAAGTAATCGCTTTAGACGTTAAAGTTGGCGATAAAGTGTTGTTCGGTAAATACGCAGGCCAAACTGTAAAAGTTGATGGCGAAGAGTTATTAGTCATGCGTGAAGAAGACATCATGGCGATTGTTGAATAATTTGGTGGTCTGCAACGCGTGATTGCGGCGTTGCGTAAAGCCGTTTTGACTCGCCGTACTTAATGTACTGCCTTCGCCAAATCCGTTTTACGCGCCTTGCACTCATCACGTTTCGTCTCACCAAACCACTTTTCAATTAAAAATTATATAAATTTTAGGAGTTAATCATGGCAGCAAAAGACGTAAGATTCGGTGACGAAGTTCGCCAAAAAATGACAAACGGCGTGAACATTCTTGCTAACGCGGTTAAAGTAACTTTAGGTCCTAAAGGCCGCAATGTAGTATTAGAGCGCTCATACGGCGCACCAACCATCACTAAAGATGGTGTTTCTGTCGCTAAAGAAATCGAATTAAAAGACAAGTTCGAAAACATGGGCGCACAAATGGTAAAAGAAGTCGCTTCAAAAACTTCTGACATCGCTGGTGACGGTACAACGACTGCTACGGTTTTAGCACAAGCAATCATTCGTGAAGGCATGAAATCTGTTGCTGCTGGCATGAACCCGATGGATTTAAAACGCGGTATAGATAAAGCAGTTGCTGCAGCCATTGCTGATCTAAAAGCACAATCTAAACCATGTACAACCAGCAAAGAAATCGCGCAAGTGGGTTCAATCTCTGCCAACTCTGACGAAACTATTGGCAAAATCATTGCAGATGCAATGGACAAAGTAGGCAAAGAAGGCGTAATTACGGTTGAAGACGGTTCTGGCCTTGAAAGTGAATGAGATGTAGTTGAAGGTATGCAGTTTGACCGTGGTTACCTTTCACCCTATTTCATCAACAATCAAGAGCGTCAAATTGCATTGTTAGATAGCCCATACGTGTTATTGCACGACAAAAAAATCTCAAACATCCGTGATTTATTACCAACTTTAGAGCAAGTCGCTAAATCTGGTCGTCCATTATTGATTATTGCTGAAGATGTTGACGGTGAAGCGTGAGCTACATTGGTGGTGAACAACATCCGCGGAATCTTAAAAACAACAGCGGTTAAAGCA
>CAINWC010000077.1 GCA_903854305.1 uncultured Pseudomonadota bacterium
ATTAAAGGCGTTGTCAACTACAAAATACGGATTTAGTGTATAATTACAAAATTAGATATCAATCACTAAATACGGATACCCTTTAATAATAGCTTCATTAGGAAGTATAAAGCCATATTTCACCATGATTTTCCTTACCTCAGGGGTTGTCATCAATTGCGTAAAACTTTTCGCGGCTTTATTGTTTTCCGCGTGTTTAGTCATCACAAAGCCCTGCTCTAACGGATGATGCCACTCCGCTGGAATCATCCAGTAGTTACCAATTTTTGCTAACTCGCTGCTTAGCGCCAATGAGAGTGCAATAATACCCACATCGGCGTTTCCAGTTTGAACAAACTGTGCTGTTTGCGCAATATTTTCGCCATATATTAATTTAGGCTCAACTTTATCCCATACATTGGCAAATTTTAACGCTTCTTCAGCACGCTTTCCATAAGGTGCATGCTTGGGATTAGCGATGGCGATACGATGGATGTCTTTATTGACCAAACTTTCCAAGGTCATTTTTGATGCATCAAATTTAGTTTTTGGCGCCCACAATACGATGCGGCCAATTGCGTAAGGTTTAACTTGCCCAAGCGCCAAGCCCTCGGTCGACAGCTGATTCGGGTAGCTAATATCAGCAGAGAAATATAAATCATAGGGTGCACCTTGTTGTATTTGCGTCAACATTTTGCCAGATGACCCATAAATCACCTCGATTTCATCCATGGGATTTAACGATTTATACTGCATTACAATTTCATCCATTGCAAACTTGAGGTCCGAGGCCGCAGCAATGGTGATTTTTTCAGCAAAAGCAGTGAATGAAACGCTTAATAGTGTTAGCCCTATTAACGCGCGCCAACAACTTTTTATCGCTTGACTAAAAAATCGCATTTTATTTCCTTTTTGTGTCATGAGCGTCAGTTAAAAATCCAGTTGCGCGCGCATAGTCACCGCATCTTCTTTATTATCTAAGTGACCATTCACATTAATGTCTGTTGCAAACTTGGTGTGCACGTAATTCATCATAACCCGTGCGTAAGGATTCAGAATCCATTTGGCGCCTAGCGTCCAAGCGTCTGCCTCATTGCTACCGAGTATAATGCCGCCAGTTGTAGCCTTTGTGAATACACTTCCGGCACATGTGCCTGTGGGAGATATTGTACCGTTGCCAAAAGTTGGAACAGTAGCTGCCGAACATCCGGCAAAAATTGGAAAGTCACTTCCGTCAAACTTGCTATACCTTAAGCCCAACTCCAAAGCACCCCAGCCATCCTTATTAGGTTCAAAGGCTTTCTTCGGTAAGATACGTCCAAACTGACCATCTTTATAGCTGTCAGCATAGCGTTCTCCAGTCACCAACCACATTGCCTCTGCATACCAAGCTTTTACATCCTTGTCGTAAGTTTTGGATGCCCCAACTGGCGCTGAAGTTGCCAAGCCTTGGTAATTTGAAACGTCATATTCACCCTGCAACTTTACTGGGCCATATGCTATAACGGTTTCAACGCCATATCGCGTTCTATCAACACTATCACCAGTAAATGCCGCTGGTGAAAAAAAGTTCACCCCGCGCGCTTCGGTTTGGCTTGCCGATGCAATTCCAGTGGCTTGAATGCCATGATTATACCAACCGCCTATATGGGTCACAGTGTTATCCCAACCAGCCCATTGTGCTGGGTTGATAGTCGCTCGCAACGTGACATCCTGGCCATCTTTTTTCTGATTGGTGCCTAGCACTTCGTCATTTCCTTGGCCAGTACCGTTAGTGACGGCTAGCGCGTAAGTGCTACCATTGAACGGCATGCCATAAACCATCGCACCACGTTCGTAAATGTCATCGGCAAAAGTATTGTAGGCAAGTGAGCGCTCCAAAAAGTCTGAGTAGCTATCTGTGGTTGAGTTTTCTAAGCCTTTGAATGTTTTAAACTGACCTAAACGAAACTTTGCCTGTGGCCACCAGTTGGCCTCCACATAGGCATTGACTAACCTTGTGCTAGCCGCAGAGCTATCAATCTCAAGGCGCAGAAGATAGTTTTGATAAAAGCCTAGCTGTGTGTTCAAGCGAGCACGGCGGATGCTCCAGGTATCAGGACTCAGGTCGCCGCTAAACGAACGATAATCAGCTTGTACGCGCCCGTTAAACTGCAAGTTCCAATTGCCTGTTCCATCTTCAAATTTCACACCATCTTTAAAAGTTGCATAGACCGGAGAACCTTTACTGCTACCTTTTTCTTCTGCCTTGCTTATTTTTGATTGGCTCGCTTGATACTCAATGCCAACCAATTCTTTGGATAACAGCTCAAACTGCTTATCTTGCTCCGCACGTTGTTGCTGCATTGTTTGTATAGTTTTTTCTAACTGTTGGATACGCGCTTCAAGATCAGCACTTTCAGCACTTACGGTGAATGGAATTAGCATGGCGACGAATACTGCACCAGAGATGCCAGAAATTAGCCGCACTTGTTTTGACGGATGAAAGTACATGGAATTACCCTTAATTCAGTCGTTAGAAATCACACTTTTTATAGCAGCGTGCATTTAATATCGTTATGTTATCAGAAATATAACGATATTAAGAAATGTCTAACAATTACTATTTAAGTTTAATCAGTTTGTATTTATGAAGTTAAATCAGGATTGGGTAGCGCAGAAAGCATAGAGAGTAAGTTCTGCATTTCCGACAATACAAATTGATCAGATTTTGCCAAAACCTCACGATAAAGGCGTAAGACTTCGAAACCGAATTCTGTGAGTATTGCCCCACCGCCATGCGACCCACCGACAGACGTGACCACTAGCGGCTGTTTGAAACTGGCATTCATCACTGCGACCAATTCCCATGCGCGCTTATATGACATATTCATACTCTTCGCCGCAGCAGAAATAGAGCCATAACGACCGATCGCCTCAAGCAAATCAGCCTTGCCAGGGCCAAAAGCAATATCGTTGCCAGAGGTAATTTGAATTTTAATTTTTACGGCATGCATGCTTGAAGTTAACCATGATTTCTATAAAAAATCATGGTTTATTTTATGAATTTAGCCAGCTTAGTCAGGCGCCATATTTTTTTAGATGTTTTACTACCAAGGTAAAGTCTCGCCTTGATGAAAGAATCCACC
>CAINWC010000078.1 GCA_903854305.1 uncultured Pseudomonadota bacterium
GCAATAACGAATGGCGCGCAAGCCTAATGCTGGGTTTGCACACGTCACAATAGTGTCTGGATTCATTTGTTTATCGGCGCCTAAATCCAAGGTGCGGATAATAACAACCGCGCCTTTCATGGCTTCTGCGACCGTTTTGTAGGCGGTAAATTGTTCGTCTTCATCAGGCATTTCACGCCGATTCATAAACAAAAATTCGGTACGATATAGCCCGATGCCAGTTGCGCCTGAGGCGTTCACCGCGGCAATGTCCTCCGGTACTTCAATGTTGGCGAATAACTCTATATTCGTGCCATCCATCGTTACCGCTTTGGTAGATTTGATGCGCTGTAATTTTTGTTGCTCAAGCTCCCATTGCTCTTGACGTAACTTGTACTCTGCCAGAATCTCTTTAGATGGACTAACAATCACAACGCCCAAGCCGCCATCGACAATAATCAGCTCACCATCATTGATTAAATCACGTGCGTGTTGCAGCGCGACGATAGAAGGAATGTTGAGGCTACGCGCCAGAATAGCGGTGTGTGAAGTGACGCCGCCTACATCGGTAATGAATGCAGCAAACTGATGTTGCTTAAACTGAATGGCGTCTGCGGGTGAAATATCATGTGCAACCAGAATAAGCTTCCGTTCTTCATGCTGGGCGTTGGATTGCTGCTCGGTAGACAATTGGCTGGGGTGGCCAAGCAATACCTTGATGACGCGTTCTACCACTTGAATCACATCTTGTTTGCGCTCACGCAGATACTCATCTTCAATCTGCTCAAACTGCTCAACTATGTCGTCCATTTGCAGCTTAATGGCCCACTCGGCATTGCATTGTTCATTTTTGATAATGTCTTTGGGGATTTCAGATAAGGATTTATCTGCCAACATCATTAAATGTGTGCCGATAAATGCGCTTAATTCTGCAGGCGCATTTTTACGTAAGCTACTATTGATTTGCTCTAAATCATGTTTAACGGTCGCGATAGCATTGCTAAAACGTACGATTTCATCATCAATTAAATGCTTAGGCAGTTGGTAATGTACAACCTCTAACAATGCATTAGAAACTAGGTGTGCATGGCCAATGGCAATGCCGCCAGAAACGCCTACGCCATGTATGCTAAAGCTGGTCATTTTTACTTATACCCATAAGAAACTACTCACCTTCACCAAAATAATCGGCAATTAGTGCAGTTAAAGCATCTAGCGCAGGTGTTTCATCTTCACCATTCGCTTCTATTGTCACTATTGAGCCTTTGCCAGCAGCCAACATCATTACGCCCATAATGCTTTTTGCATTCACGCGGCGACCATTACGCTCTATCCAAATTTCGCTGGCAAACTTACTGGCAGTTTGTGTGAGTTTGGTTGAAGCGCGGGCATGCAAGCCTAACTTATTAATAATTTCTAATGGCCTGCTAATCATATCGTTCACAACTTTCACGGTTGAAATGTACAACACCTTCTCGTCCACCACTGACCGCTTTTTCAACCAGCGTCATCAGCGGTTCTTGTCGATAGGTCAGCGTCCTGATTAGCATGGGCAAATTCACGCCAGCAATACCCTCTACAACACCCGCTTGCAGTAGTTTTCCAACCATATTGCATGGCGTTGCGCCGTACATATCTGAAAGCACTAATACGCCATCTCCGCTATTGAGCGAGGTGACCAAAGCGCTTGCCTTGTCGAGTAAAAGGTTAGGGTCATCATGGATGCTGACTGCGAGACAAGCCAATTGTTGAGGCTCTTTTCCCCAAACGTGATTTGCACATTCCATCAGGCTTTCACCCAGAGTTCCATGTGCGATGATTAAAATACCGATCATTATTTTCTCAACTTTAAGTTATCTTAACGCTTAAAAAACTAACTGCAACATTACGATTTATCACTATATATCACCAACATTCTGCTTAATTTAATTCTCTATGGCGTGTAAGTACTTTTTGTTTAGACATGAAATATTGACTTAACTGTTCAACAAAGTATACCGAGCGATGTTGCCCGCCTGTGCAACCGATGGCCACCGTTAAATAACTGCGGTTGTCTGTAATAAAGCATGGTAGCCATTTTTCTACGTAATGGCGAATATCTGTGAGCATTTCATGCACGCTATCTTGGGCACTTAGAAATGATTGCACTTCGGTATCTCGACCTGTCAGCTCGCGTAAATTGGGGTCGTAATGCGGGTTGGGCAGGCAACGTACATCAAAGACAAAATCCGCATCTAGCGGAATGCCGTGTTTGAAACCAAACGAGGTAAATAATAAGGTTAATCCAATATGGTCAGTTGAAACCACCTCTTTTACCCAGCCTCTGAGCGTATTGGCGCTTAGGTGGCTAGTATCAATCACATGGCCAAGACTTCCTAAATCACCTAATAGCTCACGCTCATAAGCAATACTTTCCGCCAGTGTCGTGGTTTCTTTACTTAAAGGATGTTTGCGTCTAGTTTCGCTGAATCTTTTAACCAAGGTTTCAACATTGGATTCTAAAAACAGCACTTGTGTGGCAATATTTTGGGATTTTAATTGTGCAATATGCGTCGGTAGCGTTTCAATGGCCGCACTACGACTATCAATGCTAATCGCCACGCGGTCGTGATTCACGCCATTCAGTTTTTCAGAATGCAAATGTTCAGCAATGCTGGGCAGCATGGTGGCGGGCAAGTTATCTATGCAATAGTAGCCGCTGTCTTCAAGCGCGCGAAGGGCGATACTTTTACCTGAGCCTGAAAGCCCAGTGACAATAATGAGTTGTTTCATAAATACACTTTAACGCACTTTTATCCAGCTGGTTTTAGTTGTTTTTCTTCATCTCGCGTTGTTGGCGCTGAGTAAATTGTTTGGTTGCGTTCACGCCACGCAATAATAGCATGTGGTTGCGAATAGCGACTTCAACCAGTACCGCGATGTTACGGCCTGCCGCGATAGGAATATATACTTTAGAAAACTCTACCCCCAATACTTCTTCGAGTTGCGTTTTAATGCTGAGCCGATCTAAAAGATGCGGTGCTTGTTTATCCGCCATTGCAAGGTGAATAATGAGGTCAAGCGGCTTGGTAGGTTTGACAGAATTGTCCCCAAATAGTGCGCGTATATTTAAAATGCCTAAACCACGTACTTCTAAAAAATCTTGCAGTAAAGCTGGGCAGCGGCCCTCAACACGTTCAGGAGAAATGCGGAAAAAATCAACAATATCATCTGCAATCAACCTGTGACCACGCGAAATAAGCTCTAAAGCCAGCTCGCTTTTGCCGATGGCTGCATCGCCTTTAATCAGTACGCCAAAGCCTTGTACCTCCATAAAAACACCATGCATGCTGATCGATTCAGCCATTGCCTGCGCTAAAAAGTGACCTAATACATCCATTAGCTCAGGGCTATGTAATGGCGATGTAAATAAGGGGGTATTATGGCTATTAGCGGCGGCTATTAATGTGTCTGGGACTAATTCGCCATTGGCGACAATGACGGCGGCTAAGTCGGTTGAAAATAAATTTGCAATTGCACTATTGGCACCTGCTGTTTGCAAACTTCGTAAATAATCCATTTCAGCACAGCCTAATACCTGTACGCGATTTGGATGAACAAAATTGAGATGGCCAATCAGTGCCAGCGAAGGTTTTGTGACAGAATTGCTAGTGAGGGTATTAGACCCGCCGTTAAGTCCGGCAACCCAGTTCAGTTTGAGCTTACGGCGGGTTTGTTTGAACAGCTCAGCTACATTTATTTGAGCCATAAGTCATTAAATATAAATGTTAAATCTTTTTATTCAACCGCTTGATGCTTAACTGCGCCATTCGTTTTGTGGTGATCAGCATGTTTTTCTTTGTGTTTTACCACTTGGCGATCTAGTTTGTCGGTCAGCATATCAATGGCACTGTACATATTGTCATCTTCACAAGCGGCGTGTAAATCGTTTCCTGGAACATGCAGCGTTGCTTCTACCTTTTGGGCAAGCTTTTCAACACTCAAGGTCACTTTAACATCGATTACATGATCAAAGTGGTTTCTAATTCGGACTAATTTGCTTGTGACATAATCGCGTAATGCAGGGGTTACTTCTAAATGATGACCAGTTAATTGTAAATTCATGACTTGCTCCTTTTTAAAGTATCCTAAAAATTTTGAACTTCCATTTAACATCAACTTACAGAAAAAACGCTGTTAAGTATGAAAATTTTCAGAACCTCAAAACTTCTCGAACAATTTCAGTTTACTACTTTAATTCGTGAAAGTACTAGTGAAAATAAGAAATATATAGGTGAAAATAAGAAATTTTATGACAGAATTTTGTTGCTTGATTTAGTGCTATAGTGGAAAGATTACTTAAAGAGATTTTCTTAAACTCGCTGGCGCAATATTAAGTGATTCACGGTACTTGGCAATGGTGCGGCGCGCTACCACAATCCCTTGTTTTGCTAATAGCTCGGTAATCTGATTGTCAGAATATGGTTTCTTGGGATTTTCTTGATCCACCAGTTGTTTAATCAGCGCCCGAATTGCCGTGGCAGAGCAAGTGCCACCAGTGTCAGTAGCCACTGAGCTGCCAAAAAAGTATTTAAGTTCAAAAATACCACGTGGTGTGAGCATGTACTTATTGGTTGTCACGCGCGAAATAGTCGATTCATGTAAATCTAATTCATCTGCAATTTCACGCAACACCAGCGGCCGCATTGCGACTTCGCCATATTCTAAAAAGTTACGTTGGCGGTCTGTAATGGCTTGGGATACACGCAAAATAGTTGAAAAACGCTGTTGGATATTCTTAATCATCCATTTAGCTTCTTGCATTTGGCTTTGTAGATATTGACTAGAGCTATCACGATTACGCTTCAAAATGCTCGCGTAAAGCTGATTGATTTTGAGTTTAGGAATCACGCCGTCATTCAAACTGGCGATCCAAATACCCTTTACTTTCTTCACGATAACCTCGTGTTGAATAAAATGCTCAGAGCCAATGATGCTAAATGCACTGCCAGGCCGTGGATTTAAACTGATAATCAGTTGCTGTACATTTTTGAGTGTGGCCTCATCACAACCGAGCTCTTTACGTAGCTTAACAAAGTCACGCGCACCAAGGGCGGGCAAATGCTGTTTTGCCATTAACTTAGCTAATGCCAAATTAGGGGTTGTTTTTGGTAACGCCTCTAGTTGTAATAGCAAACATTCACTTAAGTTGCGTGCGCCAACACCAATAGGATCAAGATGTTGAATATGCCGTAATGCAGTGAGTAGTTCTAATACCTCTATGTCGAGTTCTAGCGGCATTTCTTCTGCAATATCTTCGAGCGCCTCTATCAAATAACCATCTTCATTAATGCTATCTACCAGTAGCAACGTAAGCGTTTGGTCACGTTCTGATAAAGGCATTAATTTTAGTTGAGAAAGCAGATGCTCTCGCAGGTTAACTTGCAAAGTTTCTTGCTGCCTGAAGTCGCTATCATCATCCGATGGCGTGCTATTCTCATCCCAGCGACTGCCGTTAGAAAACTCATCAAACTCGTCGTTGAACTCAGCTTGAAAATCAGCCGGTTCGTCTTTTGGGGTGGAGTCAGTTGAAGTTGATTCTGATTGCTTTGATTCAACGTTACGTTCTGAAAGTTCAGCGCTAAAAACGTCTCCATCGTGATTGATATCTTGCGTGTTATTTTGCAAATCATTTTGACCGCCATCTTGGTCATAGTCTTGCGAAGGCTCGTTCATGTCTTCACGCGTAGCGCCGTCTTGGTTGCTACTTGTATTTAACGTGACTTCATCTGCGCTATTGTCTACTGCATTGCCGTATTCGTCTTCACCAGCATCGCCTCTTTCCAACAGAGGATTGGTTTGCATTAACAGCTCAATTTCTTGATTAAGCTCTAATGTTGAAAGTTGTAATAACCGAATAGCTTGCTGCAGCTGCGGCGTAAGCGAAAGGTTTTGCGAAAATTTAAGTTGTAAACCTTGTTTCATAGACGAAAGTTTTTACCCAAATAAACTTCGCGTACGCTTTCGTTATCAACAATTTCACTCGGAATGCCAGAGGCAAACACGTGGCCTTGATTAACGATGTAGGCGCGGTCACAAATACCTAAAGTCTCACGTACATTGTGGTCGGTAATGAGCACGCCTATATTCCGCGCGGTTAGAAAGTGAATGATTTTTTGAATATCAATCACGGCAATTGGGTCGATACCAGCAAAGGGTTCGTCTAACAAAATAAAACTGGGATTAGTCGCCAGACAACGTGCAATCTCAACGCGACGGCGTTCACCACCAGATAAACTTACCGCAGCATTGTCGCGAATATGCGTGATATGCAACTCTTCGAGCAATGACTCTAGTTTTTCATCCATTTCAGCTTCAGATATATCTTGTAGCTGCAGCACTGCAAGAATATTTTCAGTCACCGTCAATTTGCGAAATATTGACGGTTCTTGTGGTAAATACGACAAGCCCATTCTAGCGCGCATGTGAATCGGCATGCGGCTTAAGTCTTTCCCGTCGAGTGAGATTCGACCGCCATCTAATGGCACTAAACCTACCATCATATAAAAACTGGTGGTTTTTCCGGCGCCATTCGGACCTAACAATCCCACGACCTCGCCGCTTTTTATGCTTAAAGAGATGTCTTGTACAACCGTGCGGGCTTTGTACGATTTTCGCAAATTTTCTACAATGAGTTCGCTCATAATGCCTGCAGCTTAATTGGATCGTTGGTTTTATTTAATAACATGTAGATTATTTCGGTTCGGTACTGGGTTCTAAAGTTCTGCTTAAGCGCATCGCTTTAGCTGGTGCCAGACTATTGCCTGGTGCTGGCGTGGTCGCAGGGCTGGCATTTTCAGTGGCGGGCTTAGTCGTGTTCAGTTCAGGCGCCTTTTTATTTTTAGGTTGAATTATTGCATGGACGCGACCACTTGATGTGCCGCTATCAGTGGATTTAGCGCCGCCAATCACTTCAGCATATTCGGCATTTGCATCATACATAATGTAATCGCCATGCACGATGTCCTCGCCGCGTTTTACCCAAGCTTTGGTATAAAGTTGTACTTTGTCCATGCGGCTATCATACTCAATTCGCTGCCCACTACCTTCAATGTACTCGTTTTTTCCTTCACGCTTTTGTTTGAACGTGGTTGGGTTTCCTAGTGAGGTGCTATGTTGGAAGCCCTCTTGATCCTCATGAACAATCAACTTGTCTGCATGAATGATCAGTGTGCCTTTTGTTAATATCACATTGCCGGAGTAGGTGCTAATTTGTTTAGCGTCATCCACTTTTACCGTATCTGCTTCTAAATCAATGGGCTTATCACGGTCAGCGGACTCTGCAAGTACGTGGCTAGAAAAGCCTAGCAATGACAAGCTTATTAAAAGCAAATGCAGCATAAAGTTGTGCTTTATTGTGTTTGGGTCATTACTCATAGCGTCTCCGAATGCGCGCATTGTTAGTGTTAGTTGCTTGATTAGTTACTTGGGGATTAGATTGCGTTTTGTTAGTTTGTTGCGAATCCGGTTTGTTTGGCTTTAATATAGGATTGGCAATTATCGACTGATTGTTTTTTTGAGATTTACTAACGCCGGATTTGTAAGCTTGAGTTTTAATCTCTGGTTTTTCATAGTGCGCACGCACTTTATGCAGCAATGTCAGGGTTCGCTGACCCTTCTCATAGATCATGCCCGTTGCGTAAATCACTGTTTTTGGCGCTTGCCGAATCACTACTGGGCTGTCAGTTCGCACAACATCTTCGTCTGGCAAAATTTTGAGATAATCCGTATCCACCGTCATTTCACCTTTTTCAGCAAAGGCTTGGCGTATCACTTTTACATTACCAAACAATTCAACTTGTTCTCCATCGCTAGACACGTGTCCACGTAAGCCCTCAACTTGTGTGTAAGGTTTGCCCGCAGCAAATTGAGTATAGCGAGGGCGTTGTAAATCGGTGGTGTCATTGTCTGGAAAATGCTTCATCTCCACTGCGGCTAGTTTATAGCGTAGCGCACCATTGATATCGGTTTGTGTGGTCACAAAATTACTCATCATATAGTCAGGGTCATGCCTACTACTGCCATCTAACTTTGGCTTTGGTGACTGCACCGATTTATTAATCCAAAATGTCAGTAGCGCCAACATGGTTAGTAATGCCAGTGGGAAAACAATCGCCGGTCGTGGGGCCATCTTCATATTGAAGGGCTCAATCTTTGCGGTAAATCCACAATAGCTAAGATAAACTTCATGGTATTAATTTGAAGCATCTTTCAGTTGGAAATACTGGCCTGCGTTAAAAACTGTGCCATTTGCCCAGCAAACGTGCCTTGTGCTTGCATAATCAGTTCACATACTTCTCGTACGGCACCATGGCCGCCAGCTTTGTTCGTCACATAATGGGCATGTTTTAGTACCAAGGCGGGAGAGTCTGGCACTGCCAGTGCTAGGCCGCATTTCAGCATAGGTGGCAAATCGACCACATCGTCACCCATAAAGGCACATTGTTGTGCTTGCAAGCCGCTGGCCTTCATTAAATCGTTAAATGCGACCAGTTTATCTGCAGCGCCTTGGTAAAAGTGGGCGACCCCAGTACTTTCCGCGCGTTGCTTCACTACGTTTGAAGTGCGCCCGGTAATAATGGCCAACTCAACGCCTGTCGCTTTTAATAGCTTCATGCCTAGACCATCATGTGCGTGAAAGGTTTTATATTCCAGACCATCATCGCCTATGGTCAGGCCGCCGTCAGTCATTACGCCATCTACATCAAGTACTAGTAGTTTGATGTTTTTGAATCGCTCTTTTAGCTCGGTCGTTAACTGCATGTTGAATTCTGAAGTCGTCATCTGTATTTAAACCACTTTTGCCAATAAAAGATCATGCATATTTAGCGCGCCGACTAAAATTCCCGCGTCATTCGTTACCAATAGCGCATTGATTTTTCGCTGCTCCATTATTTCAACAGCCTTAATCGCTAATTGATCTTGATGAATCGTAAAAGGATTTTGATGCATCACATCTGCGATGCTGGCGGTTGCCACATTAATATTTTGCTCGAATGCACGACGTAAATCGCCGTCAGTAAAAATGCCAATCGGCGCATTATGCGCATCTACAATGGCCGTTAAACCTAAGCCTTTACGCGTCATTTCAAGTAAGCCTTGAGAAAGCGATGCGTTAGCAGGCACTTGTGGAATGTTATCACCAGTCCGCATTAAATCAGCCACATGAATCAATAAGCGTCGTCCAAGGCTTCCGCCTGGGTGAGAACGTGCAAAATCTTCGGCAGTAAAGTCACGCTGGTCTAATACGCATAAGGCCAGCGCATCACCTAGCGCCAGGGCTACTGTGGTGCTTGAAGTTGGCGCCAGCCCTAACGGGCAAGCCTCTTTTGCCACATGTGCGCTCAAGTGAATATCCGCTGCTTTTGCTAAAGTTGAGTTGTCGTTGCCGGTAATGGCAATGATACTTGCACCTAAGCGTTTTAAAGGCGGCACAATCGCGAGAATCTCATCGCTTTCACCAGAGTTTGAAAGCGCAATCACAATGTCACCGGTGGTAATCATGCCTAAATCACCATGACTCGCTTCAGCTGGATGCATAAAAAAAGCAGGGGTGCCGGTGCTGGCAAACGTGGAAGCGATTTTGCCGCCAATATGACCAGATTTACCCATGCCACTTACCACTACGCGACCTTGGCATTGTAAAATAAGCGCGACTGCCTCAGTAAATTGCCCGTTAAGCCTAGAAGCTAGCGCGTTAATTTCATTCGCTTCAAGCAACAATATATCGCGCGCCAGCAATAAAGTGGATTGCTTCGTGGCGGCAGGCTTACGTGTGTTAAGAAGTGATGACATCGTGTTTTACAGATTTACAGGAATTCAAATGATTGTAGGGTAAGTATAAAAGGGAATGTCTCACTTATAAAGCC
>CAINWC010000079.1 GCA_903854305.1 uncultured Pseudomonadota bacterium
AATGATGTCAATATGTTTAAGAAAATATGTTTAAGAAAAAATTTCTCTCATACCCATTTGACGCGCAGCAGCATATGGGTATGAGCAGTTACTAAGGAAGTTGATTTGCTGAGAACAATATTCCGCAGGATTGGTCATTTACACCCTTTTGTCATAGATGCCATAGTAATATTGCCCGATCACTTGCATGCTATTTTTACTCTCCCCGAAAATGATAGCAATTATTCTTTGCGCTGGAATCTTATCAAAGGATTTTTTTCGAAAGAAATTCAAACGCAAGAACGTATCACTGCAAGTCGCAAAAATAAAAATGAACGGGGCATATGGCAACGTAGGTTCTGGGAACATCTTATTCGCAACGAGCAGGACCTAAAAAATCATATTGATTACATTCTGTTCTGCGACAATTACGATTGCCGATTGACGACAATTAGGACTGCCGGTTTTTATAGCTATTGTTAAATGACATAGATCACTTAAGGAGTGAGCAAATGTCCGGACGATGGCTTACGATAAATCAGGTGGGGATTTATATGAAATCAAGAAAAGAAGGTCAGATCCAAGTAGTTAGCGCAGCAAAATCCGGAGTCAGTGAGCGTAGTGGACGAGCAATAGAAAATGGACAGCGCATTGATCCACATACAAAGCAACGCACATGGAGGACACGCGCAGATCCATTTGCAGATGTGTGGTTGAATGAGCTTAAACCGATGTTACAACATAGCCCATCTCTTTCAGCGCTCACGTTACTTGAGCACTTACAGTCGAGCCATGGTGGAGAAGTCTTTCCAGACAACTTACTTCGTACGCTACAGCGGCGTGTTAAACAATGGTGCCATCAAGATGGACCTGCATGTGAAGTAATGTTTAGACAAGAACATGCACCAGGTTATTTTGGATTGTCTGATTTTACTGAACTAAAAGACATTGTGGTTACAATACATGGGAAGCCGTTGAGTCACCTGCTATACCATTTTCGTGTGATGTATTCTGGTTGGAGTTACATGAAAGTGATACTTGGTGGAGAATCCTATACAGCATTAGCTGAGGGGCTACAAAATGCGCTATGGAGCTTGGGTGGTGCGCCTAAGGAGCATCGCACAGACAGTTTATCGGCCGCTTTTAAAAATCTCTCTTCAGAGACCAAAGATGATCAGACAAAACAATATCATGATTTTTGTCATCATTACGGGATGACTCCAAGCCGGAATAATCGAGGGGTGTCACATGAGAATGGAGGCATTGAATCTCCCCATGGACACCTTAAGCGCCGTATTAAACAGGCTTTTTTATTAAGAAACTCGTATGACTTCGCTTCAGTTGATGCTTACCAGAGCTGGATTGAGCAGATTGTTCATCAGCATAATCGTCGTAACGCAAAAGCGGTTGATATTGAAAAACTAGCCTTACAGCCTCTTCCGACCTACAAAACAGCAGATTACACGGTGCTGCCTGCAAAGGTCAGTAGCACCAGTACGATTCAGGTTAGAGCATCACTATATACTGTCCCATCGCGCCTAGTGGGGGCCAATCTACAAATCAATTTGTATCACGATCACTTATGTTGTTACTTAGGCGGAACTTTAGTTGCCAGATTACATCGAGTTTATGGGCAAGGCAAAAAGCGGCGGGCAAGTAACGTTGATTACCGTCACGTCATTGATAGTTTGGCTAAAAAGCCAATGGCCTTTTTTGGTTCAAAGTTACGTGATGAACTGCTACCCAGCGCTCAATATAGGCAAATTTGGCAGACGATATCCTCTCTGCTACCTGCTCGTGAGGCTTCACGCCTTATGGTAGGACTACTTCATCTTGCGGCGACAGCTAATTGTGAAGCAGCCCTTGGCGAACAGGTTGCGGAGATTCTTTTAGAAGGTAAAATTCCATCACTGACGGAATTGAAGCAATTTTGGGGCATTGTAAATGTTAAATACTACCCTGTTGTGGACGTCGCGCAGCACACCCTGGAGTCTTACAATCAATTAATTCCTGTTGCACAGGAGATATCTCATGCCGTCTATTGAAACGCTACCTTTTCTGGTAAAACAACTGCGAATGCCCGCTGTTGCTAGACATTGGCATGAGCGCGCACAGTTAGCTGAAACAACACACGCTAGCTATGGTGAGTACTTAGCTGATTTACTTGAATTAGAGTTAGCATTACGTGAACAAAATCGACTTGCACGCGTCTACCGCGAATCAAAACTGCCCACTGGGAAGACCATGGCAACCTTTGCGTTTCATCAAGCGAAGTCTGTTAATCAAGCTCAGATCCAGGGCCTAGCCGAAGATCCATCTTGGGTTAAAGATGCCGAAAATCTAATATTGCTCGGGCCATCTGGGGTAGGGAAAACGCACTTAGCCGTAGCCATTGCACATAGTTTGATTGCACTAGGGGTCAAAGTGCTTTTCTCATCAACGACTTTAATAGTGCAAATGCTGCAGCAAGCAAAAAATGAACTCAAGCTTAAGGTGGCGCTAGATCGCTTGGCGCGCTTTCATTTACTAATCCTGGATGATATTGGCTATGTCAAAAAAACAGAGCAAGAAACCTCGGTGCTTTTTGAACTTATTGCGCATCGTTATGAGTCTGGTAGCTTACTTATAACTGCTAATCAGCCTTTTGGAGACTGGGATTCACTCTTTCCAGATAAAATCATGGCTGTCGCTGCTATTGACCGAATTGTACATCACTCTACGATCATTAAAGTTGACGGCGAAAGTTACCGCGCTGCTTTCTCTAAGCAAAAAAATATTAATTTGGGATCAGGAGGAAAAGGTAACTAATTTTTTTGTGGGTGACCGGCAAAGATAATTGTCGCCAACCGGCAAAGGTAATTGACGCGCGACATCTTTCACTGAAATCCAAATTTATAAATCGATAGTAAATAATATTACGAAACACTGCCGATAACAATACATCCATCCAAGCGCTTGCCAGATAATTCAC
>CAINWC010000080.1 GCA_903854305.1 uncultured Pseudomonadota bacterium
GGAATAAAGCAGCATTTGAAACCACTAAATTAAATGAAGCTAGTAAAAATTTAGCGATACATGATGAAATCTTGAGCCAGGCTATTCAAATCATCGCCCCAGACCGCGCTGAGAACGGCGCGATTGTTCAGGTGGAGGTGAAAAGTAACATTGCGAATACAGAGGCCATCTCAATTTTGGTAGAGAAGAATCCAACACCGCTCATCGCCCACTTTAAGTTTACTAATGGTGCCGAGCCGTTTATCGTGACGCGCATTAAAATGGCTGAAACTTCAGATATTAAAGTGGTGGTGAAAGCGGGTAACCAATATTTCACGCATTCAAGAAATGTCATCGTATTAGAAAATGGGTGTGGATAACATGGCTGAAATGAATGTAGATAACATGAAGATGCGCGCCCAGCTGAAGGATGGCGTGACAGAAGTAAAAGTATTAATGAGCCATCCGATGGAAACAGGGCGTAAAAAAGATGATTTCGACAGACTGATTCCCGCGCATTTTGTGCAATTGGTCGCCGCAACTTTGAACGGAAAAATTGTACTAGAAGCTCAGTGGGGAACAGGCATCTCAAAAAACCCTTATCTTACGTTTAGATTAAAGGGCGCAAAACTAGGCGATATTGTTGCGGTGACTTGGCAGGATAATCTTGGTGAAACGGCGATGCATGAAATTGCTGTGACGCTAGCCTAGTTAAGCTAGCCCAGTCAAACAAGTGTGCTAATTTAGATAAGTTAAATTTATCAACATCATTAAAATGATGTATTAGATTTATTGAAATATCGTCTATATAATCAAAAACTCAACATTAAAAGTTTTAGTAACACTGTTTTTTTTAACCATCTCAAAGGAAAATAATCATGTCATTAGTGAACACCACAATCAAACCTTTTAAAGCACAAGCCTTCCATAACGGACAATTTGTTGAAGTCACAGAAGCTTCTCTTAAGGGTAAATGGTCAGCATTTGTATTTTATCCAGCTGACTTTACATTTGTTTGCCCAACAGAACTAGGTGATTTAGCTGATCATTACGCTACATTCCAAAAAATGGGCATAGAAATTTATGCAGTTTCAACCGATACACATTTCACGCACAAAGCTTGGCATGATGCTTCTGACACGATCAAAAAAATCCAATACCCAATGATCGGTGACCCAACAGGTACGATTACACGTAACTTTGACGTGATGATTGAAGAAGAAGGTTTAGCACTTCGCGGTACATTCTTAATCAACCCAGAAGGCGTGATTAAAGCGATGGAAGTGAACGATTTAGGTATCGGCCGTTCAGCTGCAGACCTTATTCGTAAAGCCCAAGCTGCACAATACGTGGCTACGCATGATGGTGAAGTTTGCCCGGCAGCGTGGACACCAGGTGGTGAAACATTAGCGCCGTCACTAGATTTAGTAGGCAAAATCTAAGTTTTAAAATTAGCTTTATTTCACACCCCAGATCAAAAGTTTGGGGTGCAAACCAAAACAATCGCTTTATCCATAAGATAAAGCTTTTTTTACCTAAAAAATACCCAAAGAGAGTCGCTATGGCATTAGATACCACGATCAAAAATCAACTTCAAACCTATTTGCAAATGCTCAGAGAGCCAATCGAGCTTGCTGCATCGCTAGATGAAAGCGCCGGTTCTAAAGAGTTGCTGGCCTTACTTGAAGAGATTGCTGGCATGTCTGACAAAATCACTTTGATTCGTGAAGATGATGCGCGTAAGCCTTCATTCGCTGTGAAACGTAGTTCAGCACATAAAGATGCTGCAAAAGAGGTTGGTATTCGTTTTGCTGGTATCCCAATGGGCCATGAGTTTACGTCTTTGGTGTTGGCTCTGTTGCAAGTTGGCGGTCATCCGCTTAAGTTAGAAGCAGAAAAGATCGCGCAAATCGCTGCGCTGGAAGGCAAGTTTCACTTTGAGACTTTCATCTCACTTTCTTGCCATAACTGCCCAGAAGTTGTGCAATCATTGAATTTAATGGCGGTGATTAATCCGAACATTACGCATGTGATGATTGACGGATCATTGTTTCAAGATGAAGTGAACGAACGCAAGATTATGGCTGTACCTACCATTTTTATGAATGGCGAAGAATTCGGCGCAGGCCGTATGGGTGTAGATGAAATTTTACCCAAGCTTGATAGTGCCGCAGTTGCACGTGAAGCAAAAAAACTGGATGCCAAAGCCCCGTATGATATTTTAATAGTGGGTGGTGGACCAGCAGGTGCATCAGCCGCTATTTATGCAGCGCGCAAAGGCATTAAAACAGGCATTGTCGCAGACAGATTTGGTGGTCAAGTAATGGATACCATGGGGATTGAAAACTTTATTTCTGTTAAAGAAACTGAAGGCCCTAAATTGGTTGCTGCACTTGAAGAGCACGTAAAAACTTACGACATCGATGTGATGCATTTACAGCGAGCGGAAGCATTGACGCATTCAGCAACAAAAAACGACCTCATTGAAATTAAGTTAGAAAGTGGTGCCACACTAAAAAGCAAAGCAGTGATTATTGCTACAGGTGCGCGTTGGAAAGAAATGAACGTGCCAGGCGAAAAAGAATATCGCGGCAAAGGTGTGGCTTATTGCCCGCATTGCGATGGCCCATTATTTAAAGGCAAAGATATTGCGGTGATTGGTGGTGGTAATTCAGGTGTAGAAGCGGCGATTGATTTGGCAGGCTTTGTGAAGCATGTCACCTTGTTGCAGTTTGATCCAGAGTTGCGTGCAGATGCTATTTTGCAGAATAAGCTCAATAGCTTGAGTAATGTAACAGTGATTGTGAATGCGCAGACTACTGAAATTACCGGAGAAAACCAAAAAATGAATGGCCTGATATATAAAGACCGTGTTACGGAGGCATTGCATACCGTAGCGTTAGAGGGTGTATTTGTGCAAATCGGCTTATTACCCAATACCGATTGGCTAAAAACTAGCGGTATAGAGTTAAGCAAATTTGGTGAAATTGAAGTGAATACACATGGCCAAACCACGTTATCAGGCGTATTTGCCGCGGGCGATGTAACAACCGTGCCATACAAACAAATCATCATCGCGATGGGCGAAGGTGCAAAAGCAGCGCTTGGTGCTTTTGACTATTTGATTAGGCAGTAGCAGTCGAAGTGATATATTAGTGAGTTGCGCACTAAATTAAAGGTTAGAAACATAGATTTTGCTTTATCAGCATTTAGTTTCTACAAGTTATCTTTAGGTTGAGGCTGTAAATTAGGAATCAAACAACTGGATTCCACTTTTTTAACAACTGCACTGTCAAGTTGCTTGAGTAAATCAGCTCTATCGCATGAAGGTTGTTGCCAAGTCATTTCCATGTGGATATTAGCATCGTAACAATACTTGATTTGGGTATGGCGATAGGAGCAACTCAATTTGGCTACTTTAGCCTCATTAAGCAAAATACCACAGGTATAACCTGCCGCAAGCATCGTTTCA
>CAINWC010000081.1 GCA_903854305.1 uncultured Pseudomonadota bacterium
CTGCTCAGCGCAATGCCTAAGTCTAAAATACGCACCTGTTGATTGCTGGCTTGGTGCACATTGTCGGGCTTAATGTCGCGGTGCACAATGTTGAGCCTATGTAAGGCACCAATGCCACGCAACATATCCAAGCCGATCTTAGCGGTGCCTGCCACGGTAAAATGGTGGCCGCTATTCAAGCGCTGTTGCAGTGTTGAACCTTCATGCCAGCTCATAATGTAATATAGCTTGCTACGTTTTTCTACTGACACAGGAAACACCTGTGGCACGTATTGCGAAACTACGCGCTTTGCCAGCCACTCTTCGTTCAATAAGCCGTTGCAACTTTCTGCATCTGTGGCGAGTAAGGGCTGTAGTGTTTTCAACACAAATAGTTGTTTGCTTGCGATATTGCGTACTTTATACAACAAACTGGCTCGCGATTCGTGCAATATTTCTATCACTTCAAAATCATCAATCATTTCGCCGATAGTTAACTTGTTGGGCACGCTCAAATGCTTGCCCCCAGCCAATAATTCAGTCAGGGTATCTTCGCCAAGTTGGGTGATTTTTACCGCAACCACCGTGCTATTATCGGTGCTACCTTTTTCTATGGCGGTCTTAGTTAAGTGCTCGCAAATCATTTGCGGGCTATCATAAAGCCCCAGCGCATGATGGATGTTTTTTTCACCCAGCGTGTCCCACACGCCATCGCTCATTAGCGCAAATACATCGCCCACTTGCAAATGGCCTTCACCAAAATCTACCGCTAAATGCTGGTCTAACCCCACGGCACGTTTTAATACATGGCGCATGTCTGGTCTATCCCACACATGGTCGATGGTGAGTTGTTTTAATTGACCATCACGTAATAGATAAATACGGGTATCGCCTACATGGGCTGAATAGTAACGCTGACCACGCAACAATAATAGTGATAGCGTAGTGGCCATGCCGGCCATATCACGGTTGGCATTGGCTTGTGCTATCAGCCAGCGATTCGCCGCGGTGAGTACTTTATCTAGCGAGGCTAGTGGCTCCCAAGTGTCAGGTGTGGCGTAGTAGTCTGACGTCACGGTGCGCATCGTCATTTCGGAAGCTTCGCCACCGCCAGCGTTGCCGCTCACGCCATCTGCCACTGCAATGAGTGCGCCTTTAACGCTTAGTTGCTCGTTTACTGGCGTTACAACACCCACGTAATCTTCATTACGAGGGCGTGGGCCCGTTAGGCTTGATTGACCAATGGTAAATTGCAGTGACATTTTATACTTTGGCTGTAGTTGCCGTGCCCCACGTGGTGCGCCATCTGGTTTTAACGCCAGTCAAGCCTATCATTGCCAGTACCGCTAAACCAGCAAAAATCAATAAGCCTGTTTGATAGGTGCCGGAAGTTTGTTTGAAATAACCCAAACTTGCCGCCAGATAAAAACCACCCACACCGCCTGCCATACCTACCAAGCCTGTCATGACACCAATTTCTTTACGAAAGCGTTGCGGCACCAATTGAAATACAGCGCCGTTACCCATGCCCAATACTGCCATTACAGGAATGATAATGGCTAAGGCTAATTGATAGGTGGGTTGACCAAAACTCATGACGAGTAATAATACTGCAGCAACGCTATACATGGTGAGTAACGTGCGTATGCCGCCAACACGATCCGCAATCATGCCGCCGATAGGCCTGACTAATGAGCCGGCAAATACACAAGCGGCCGTACAATAACCAGCCTTCACTGCACCTAGGCTGTATAAGTCATTAAAGTAAATCGTGAGTGATGATGCCAAACCGACAAAGCCGCCAAAGGTGACGCTATAAAAGAACATAAACCACCATGCGTCTTTGTCTTTTAAAATTGCCACGTATTGGCTTAAAGATTTAGCTGGCGGTGTATCCGGGCTGTCTTTTGCAAAAATAATATACACCGCTAAAGCGATACCAAGTGGTATCAATGCTAAACCAAATACGTTATTCCAACCGTAGGCTACTGCTAAACTAGGTGCAAACAATGCAGCAAACACTGTGCCTGAATTACCCGCACCTGCGATGCCTAAGGCCGTACCTTGATGTTCTGGTGGATACCAGCGTGAAGCAAGCGGCAAGGCTACTGCAAACGCAGCACCAGCAAAACCAAGGCCTAAGCCCAATAACAAAGCTTGCTGAAATGTTTGTATGCCATGTAGCCAAGCGGTGAGCAAACTTAAAATGACGATGATTTGACCAATTAGCCCAGCCATTTTGGGTTTAATTTGATCAACTAATACGCCCATGACAATACGCAATAATGCGCCTGCCAAAACTGGCGTTGCGACCATTAAACCTTTTTGAGAAGGTGTGAGTGTTAAATCAGTAGCGATTTGTACGGCTAATGGGCCAAGTAATACCCACACCATAAAGCTTAAATCGAAATACAAGAACGCTGAAAATAACGTGGGTTTGTGCCCGGCTTGCCAAAAACTTTTTTGCATAAAATTTCCTTCCAGATGCTTTTTAATTCAAGTGTTTTTTAATGATTGTTCAGAATTTACGATGATTTAAACCGCAATAATCTCAAATTGTTTTTGCAGCTCACTACTTTTAACACGCTCTGCCCATGGCTCTACAGCGCCTTGCAAGGCAAATAACAAGCGCTCATAAGCCGCTTTACGTCCTTCGGCATCTTCTAATACGCGTTGTTTCACATACTCCAAACCTACACGCTCTATCCAATGCACAGTGCGGTCTAGGTAACGGGCTTCTTCGCGATAGATTTGGATGAATGCACCTGAATATTCCAGCACTTCATCATGGCCTTTTACCTTACATAGAAACTGTGCCGCTTCGGTTTTAATGCCGCCGTTGCCACCTACATAAATCTCCCAGCCAGAATCCACGCCGATAATGCCAACGTCTTTAATACCAGATTCTGCACAGTTACGTGGGCAACCTGAAACTGCAAACTTAACCTTATGCGGTGCCCACATGTGGTCAAAGGCTTTTTCAATATCAATACCCATTTGGGTGGAATTCTGCGTACCAAAACGACAGAATTCTGAACCTACACAAGTTTTTACAGTGCGAATCCCCTTGGCATAGGCATAGCCAGAAGGCATGTCCAGGTCTTTCCACATTCCCACTAAGTCTTCTTTTTTTACGCCCAGCAAATCGATACGCTGACCACCTGTGACTTTCACCATCGGCACCGCATATTTGTCTGCGACGTCAGCAATTTTACGGAGCTGGTCTGGTGTGGTTACCCCACCATACATGCGTGGAATAACAGAATAAGTACCATCTTTTTGAATGTTGGCATGTACGCGTTCGTTAATAAAC
>CAINWC010000082.1 GCA_903854305.1 uncultured Pseudomonadota bacterium
AGCTGCTAACGCTTGTTTTATTTCTCTTTCCCTGTCATAAAGCCTATGGGTCGTTTAGGCGGTGGCTCAGGTGGTCGCATCAAGCTACGCACTGCCTCCATCAGGCCTGTAATCGCTTGATCGTGCGAATCCAGTTTGCGTTCTAATCGTGTTTCTAACTCGGCCAGCTTCAGCGCTAATTCTTTGTTGCTGGTTAGCATTTCTCTTAATTGCACAAATGCGCGCACTACATACACGCCCATTTCCACGGCACGCGTACTATTGAGTACATTCGCCGCTTGAATGGCGCCATGCTCGGTAAATGCATATGGCAATGTTCTAGAAAACTTCAGATTAGCAAGGTGGTCGCAATTTGCGACCACCTCAGCCTTCTCGTCAGCGGTGAGCTGAAACATAAAGTCGTCTGGGAAGCGTTCGCGGTTGCGTTTGACTTGCTCATTGAGGCGCTTGGTTTCTACGCCGTACAGTGCCGCCAAATCTGCATCAATCATGATGCGCTGGCCGCGCAAGATGATAATGGTTTGCGCAATAGTTTCTAGTGGTAGTAGATTGGTCGTCATGATTTAGCTACTCAAGTTCCCAACCATTTGCTTAGTCTGGTATTTGATAATCATACCTTCTAGCAGTGCTTTAATGATTTTGCGCTCTTCCTCTGGCATTTGGCTTACCGCTTCAAACTGTAAGGCTAAATCGTCTGAAGGGCTACGTTCAGTCTCATCGAATAATAAAGCGTCGGAGGTAACATGCAGTGAAATAGCAAGTTTCTTTAATGCTTCTGCGGTAGGTTGGGCGTGACCTGCTTCGTAGCGTTTAATTTGTTGCACATGAATACCAGAGGTCTCTGCTAACCCTTGTTGAGTAAATCCTCGTTGCTTGCGTAAAGCAATCACTCTTCCTGAAAAGTTCATAGCTGCCAACCAATGGTAAAGATAGACCATGATGTTACCCCCTTGCTTTAATGATGATTTGCCAATAGTATATTATAAGTACTTAAAATAATATACTATAAGTATCTTGACAGGTTTTTAGGGGAATCAACATGGCACGCATCGCAGCAGCAGAAATCGAGCGACTAAAACAAGAAGTCAGCGTAGAGCGCTTGGTAGAAAGTGCGGGCATTGCTTTGAAGAAAGCAGGAAAAGATCTGATTGGCTGCTGCCCGTTTCATGAAGACAGCACCGCTTCTTTAGTCGTCACCCCTGCTAAAAACCTCTGGCACTGTTTCGGCTGCGGTGCGGCAGGCGGTGCTATTGACTGGGTGATGCGTAAAAACGGCGTGTCGTTTCGTCATGCGGTAGAGCTATTGCGCGATGGCGTGATGACGCTCAAGACCAACCCTTCTTTAGCGGCTGGGTCTGGGGCGGTGAAACGTGCCACGGTGCGTGCATTGGATGCGCCAATTGCCTTTGATGCAGATGCTCAAGCCTTACTCAATCAAGTCGTCGATTACTACCACGACACCTTAAAGCAATCACCTGAAGCTTTGGCTTATTTGGAGAGCCGCGGTTTCTCAGGCCAAGTCGCCATGGAAGCCATCACCACTTTTAAGCTCGGCTATGCCAATCGCACACTAGGCTTACGACTGCCCCACAAAAACCGTGTCGCAGGCGCAGACATCCGCAGTCGTCTCATTCAAGCGGGCCTGTATCGTGAGTCGGGCCATGAACATTTTAATGGCAGTTTAATCATCCCCATTCTCGATGCAAACGGCCATGTACAAGAAATCTATGGCCGCAAGTTACTGGACAATTTACGTGCAGGCACGCCTAAGCATTTATATTTGCCAGGGCCGCATCGCGGCATTTGGAATGTGGTTGCTTTACAAGTCAGTCAGGAAATCATTCTGTGTGAAGCCTTGATTGACGCGCTAACCTTCTGGTGTGCAGGCTATCGTAACGTGACCAGCAGTTACGGCATTGAAGGCTTTACCGATGAGCTGTTAGCTGCATTTAAGCATCACGGCACACAGCGTGTGTTGATTGCCTATGACCGTGATGAAGCTGGCGAGCGCGGCGCACAAAAAGTGGCGGCACAGCTTATAGCGGCAGACATCGATTGCTTCCGCATTCAATTCCCTAAAGGCATGGATGCCAACGACTACGCCTTAAAAGTCACGCCTGCTGCAAAGTCTCTAGGCGTGGTGATACGCAAAGCCTTGTGGTTAGGCAATGGTCAAGCGCCTGAGCGGCCAGAGGCCGAACCCATCTATACTGCCTTGCCTGATATTGCGAAAACCACCCATGTCGCGGCCAGCATTCCTTTAGCCGCGCCTGTCTCTCAAAAATTGCCTGAGCCATTGCCTGCTGTCGCGCAACAACCCATTGCTGAAGCTGCACCTTTATCTGTATTGCCAGCATCACCCATGCCTGATGCGCCAGCGCCTGAATTGGATGCACAGGTGTCGGATAACGAAGTCACGCTGAGTGTCGGTAATCGACGTTATCGCATCCGTGGCCTGCAAAAGAACCTCGCCTTTGAAGTGCTCAAAGTTAATGTACTGGTCACAGATGAAACCGCTTTCCATGTTGATAGCCTAGACCTCTATAGTGCACGGCAACGTGCCAGCTATATTGCACAAGCCGCCATTGAATTACGCGTCAAGGAAGACGTGATTAAAACCGACCTTGGGCGTGTGTTGTTAAAACTGGAAGCCATGCAAGATGAACACATCCGTCAAAGTTTAGCCGTTAAACCCACTGCTGTAGCGATGACCGAAGCCGAACGTGCAGCGGCATTGGCGCTATTACAAACACCTGATTTACTGGGGCGTATTCTGACTGACTTTGCCGCCATGGGTTTGGTCGGAGAAGACACCAATAAACTGGTCGGTTATTTAGCCGCTGTCAGCCGTAAATTAGATGCACCGCTGGCAGTCGTCGTGCAGTCCAGCTCTGCCGCAGGTAAAAGCTCACTGATGGATGCGGTGCTGGCCTTAGTGCCAGAAGAGGAACGCGTCAAATACTCGGCCATGACAGGGCAGAGCCTGTTTTATATGGGTGAAACCAGTTTAAAACACAAGATACTCGCCATTGCCGAAGAGGAAGGTGCCAGCCGTGCCAGCTATGCATTGAAGCTATTACAATCTGAAGGCGAACTGACTATGGCCAGCACTGGCAAAGACCCCAACACAGGCAACCTCATTACGCAGCAATACCGTGTAGAAGGCCCTGTGATGATATTCCTCACTACCACGGCGATTGAGATTGACGAAGAGCTGCTGAATCGCTGCATCGTCTTGAGCGTGGATGAAGGCCGTGCGCAGACCGAAGCCATTCACCAACGGCAACGCCATAAACGCACCTTGGCGGGCATGCTGGGTAAACACAGCAAAGAAGCGGTACTCACGACCCATCGCAATGCACAACGCTTATTAAGGCCATTAGCAGTGGTCAATCCTTATGCGGATCAGCTCACCTTCTTAAGTGATAAAACCCGCACGCGGCGTGACCACGATAAGTACCTCACCCTGATTGACACCATTGCCTTGCTGCACCAATACCAGCGCCCAGTGCAGACGGCGCAAATCGCAGACAAAGTGATTGAATACATCGAAGTCACGCAAGCCGATATTGCCATTGCCAACCGATTGGCGCATGAAGTGCTAGGGCGTTCATTAGATGAGCTGCCACCACAGACACGGTGCTTGCTGGGTGCCATTTGCAGCTTCGTCAAAACCCAATCGGACACACTCGCCATACAGCGCACAGACTATCGCTTTAGTCGCCGTGAACTGCGCGAAGCCTGCGGCTGGGGCGATACCCAGCTACGGGTACATTTAGAACGCCTTACGCACTTGGAATACCTGCTTGTGCATCGTGGCGGACGCGGGCAATCCTTTGTGTATGAATTGCTGTATGACGGTAATGGCGATGCAGCACCGCATCTGTCAGGGTTATTAGATACCAGTACGATCACCACTGCGCGGGGTGATGTGAGTTCGGTCGCGGGGGCATCGCGCCCGCAACACGCCCCTGATGCGGCGGCATTGCCAATGGATAAATCGGCTGCAAAGCCGCATGTAATAGAGCTTACAGACGACAGCGCTCCGATTGCCGCCAAAACGCATTACTCAGCGCCATTAACGCCCGCCGTCAAAACAGCATCGTATGCGCACGCTTAATCCGCAACGCCGCAAGCGGCAGTCCAACAAAATCTCCTATGACCCTGCGCCGCTCAACCCTTTACGCGGTTATGAGCAAGAGTATGCTGAATGGAGCCAAACGATTGGTCGCTCACCTCATACTGTCAGACATGACCACATGGCCTTGCTACGCTTTATTGCGTGGAGTGATGAGCGCGGCATTACCCGTCCGCAGGATATTACGCGCCCGATACTGGAACGCTATCAGCGCCACTTGTACCATCATCGCAAGACTAACGGTGCGCCGCTGTCAGTCAATGCCCAGCTCGGACTACTAGGCCCGATACGGGCATGGTTTAAATGGCTAACACGGCAAAATTACTTACTGTATAACCCAGCCTCTGACCTCATCTTGCCGAGGAAGCCCAAGGCGCTGCCAAAAGGCTTGCTCAGCATCGCGGAGATTGAGAACGTCATCAATCAATGCGATGTGACCACCGCGCTAGGCATTCGCAATCGTGCCATATTGGAAACCTTCTACTCGACAGGCATTCGCCGTCTGGAGCTGATTAAGCTCAAGTTGTATGACGTGGATATTGAACGCGGTGCGCTCATGGTCAGACAAGGCAAAGGTAACAAAGATCGGCTCATTCCCATTGGTGCACGCGCTTGCGCGTGGATAGACAAATACTTGCAGGAAGTGCGACCAGAACTTCTCACTGGCGCAGATGACACCACCTTGTTTCTGCATGATGACGGCAAGCCCTATCTGGTGCAGCGTCTGGGTGATCTGGTCAAGCGTCATCTGGAACATGCAGGCATCACCATCATGGGTGCATGTCACTTGTTCCGCCATGCTTGCGCCACTCACATGCTTGAAGGCGGGGCAGACATCCGCTTTATACAAGCGATGCTGGGGCATGAAGATTTAGCCACCACGCAGATTTACACGCAAGTCTCACTCACAAAACTCAAAGAGATCCACAACGCCACGCATCCAGCGCGATTGCATAGACTGGAAACGGGCGATTAAGCATTCACTAAGGGTGCACAGCTCGCTTTAAAACTTCCAAGCCATTGCAATGCAAAAAAGCCTTGCCTTCGCGCGTGCGCGTAGGCCAGAATACGCTTCTAAGAAAAAATTTAATTAAGCAGGGGAATTCGTCTTCTTCATTTCGCCGTTAAGCCGCGCCACGCTTCAAACGCATGCCTACTTTTACGATGGGCAGGCATCGGGGCGACTTGAAGGTGGGGTTAATACTTATGGGTATGTCGAAGACAGTCCTATGAGTTATGTTGATCCTTTAGGTTTGGTTAAACATACATCAGGTAGAACAATCAGTTGTGGGAAATGTACTATCAGAATTGATTATACTTTTGATGATAAAACAGGGGTAAAAACCAACCATTTACACTGGAATTGTAAGGGTAAAGAAGGCTCATGTGGTGAAAATGGAGACGAGTCTCATGGAGGTTCGTGGGACGATGCACCAGAAAATGTTAAACAGTGTGCAAGAGAAAATGGCTTCCAAGGGGCATCTAGCCCCAGCACTGATGCCCCCAGCCCCAAAATGCAAGTGCCACCTATACCATGGTGGGCTCCTTTGCTTGTACCAGCAGCAGGAGCTGTGCTTTCTCAGTAAATCTTAACGAAGAAATATATAAAGAAAAAAATGAAAATCGAAGACCTTGAGTTACATGATGCTTTATTGAAAAGTACAAAGATTGATTACACGTCTAAAATAATTGAGATTCAATTGGAGTTGTATTTAAGTACGAAAGATTCTAGCCGCAGACCATTTTCGATTGTTTTTGAAGGGGTTGAGTCAATTTCTCAAATATCAAATCTAGAAAGGCTAGAGCAAAATGCTTTTGCTGGAAATATTAACTATTGGCTACCAGAGCAAAATGGTGGAATAACATATATTTATTTAACTGATGGATGCATAGCAATAAAATCTGCAAAATTGCGATTGAATGAATAATAATTAGAAGTGAGGTGAGATGTGCAAAAAGCTTCAGCTTGCACACCAACCAAATCTAACTTCCTCAGCACTCCCACCTCGCTAAAACTGACAGAACTCCCAGACCAAACCAAAGCAAAATCGCCCTTGATTTTAGATTACACATTACGCACCGTACAATTTTGCGCGAAATATCGCATAACTTATTGATTGTAAATATAAAAACCATGTATACAAAATTAAGTAAAAATAAATTACCTAAATATAAAATGAATTATAATTATTGATAATCAATCACTTGGGTGTGTCCACAATTGTGGACAAATGATAGAAACATCATGGCAACTGATCAAAAATATAAGCATATTTC
>CAINWC010000083.1 GCA_903854305.1 uncultured Pseudomonadota bacterium
GAAGATTAAATATTTGAATTATTATTAGTAGCAGTTATTTTGCCTAATTTTACAGGTGTTGTCACCTCTAAACTTACACTTTGATACAAAAATGATGCAAGCTGAGAATTGAACCATAAATAGATCGCTTGCTTACGTATTAAAAGTGATTGCTGTCAGCTAGAATGCTTAAAAATGATGTATAAATGATGACTCTATTTACGCTGCACATCAATAATGAATAACCGCTCAATGAAAATTTATGACCACAGCCAATAACGCCAAAATTGTAGTGACTAAAGATCAGGTTACTAAGGACGCTGTGGCTAATGTGTTGATTAAAAGTACCGCTCGTTTGCACATGGGTTTTTTTGATTTACATGGCGGCTTAGGGCGGAAGTTTGGCAGCATAGGCTTAAGTCTGGCAACACCTGGTATTGAGTTATCTGCTGAAGTTTCTGATAACTTGCTTGTTGAAGGCGTCGAGTCAGTCATTGATAAAGTCTCAATAATAGCCCAGCAACTTATCACCAAACTCAACATTAATGGCAGTGTTCGCTTCAATATCCGCCAGCATATTCCAGAACACGCGGGCTTAGGCTCTGGTACACAATTGGCGCTTGTTGTGGGTGCTGCGATTAGCCAGTTGCACCATTTGAATTTAAGCACAGCGAAAATTGCTGCGTTAACGGGGCGTGGTGGTCGATCTGGTATTGGTATTGCTGCCTTTGACTATGGTGGTTTATTAGTTGATGGCGGCCGTGCTTCAGAGGTAAGTGCGTCAGCTTCGAAACTCATCACTTCAAAAGTACCGCCTTTATTGGCGCGTTATGACTTTCCTGAAGATTGGCGTGTTTTATTGATACTCGACGCTAATCAGCCGGGGATTCATGGCGAGGTTGAGCGAGAAGCTTTTAATAAGCTACCAGTGTTTTCTGAGAACCTAGCGGCACATTTGTGTCGACATGTGCTGATGCAGGCAATGCCTGCCTTAGTTGAGCATGATTTAACGGCCTTTGGTTTTGCGATTCAGGAATTACAGTCACATGTTGGTGATTATTTTGCGCCTGCGCAGGGGGGGCGATATGCCAGCCAGCAAGTGGGTGCGGTATTGCAGGCTTTGCAAAATATGGGTGTGGCTTGTTTCGGACAAAGTTCTTGGGGGCCAACAGGGTTTGCGGTGTTTGAAAATGAAGTGGAAGCAGAAAAGCATTTGCAGCAACTAGAAACGATGTTTTTAGATAGTCACTTAAGTTGGAAAATTTGTAGTGCGCGTAATTCTGGCGCAGAATTTGTTTGAATGGTTTGAAGTTTTTAGTTCTAGAAGTTTTAATTAAAGCATTAAGAAATTAATACCTAATAATATTTAAGGAAAATTGATATGGAAAAAGCCAGCATTTTGCACTTATTTACCGCGGCCAAAAACGCGAGTCCGTTTGATGTCAACATGGCGTATGACGCGGGTTTCGATAAAATTACGACTTATACCAATGTTGCGTTGTCTGAAGTGGTTGGGTTGACGCAAGATGCAATTTTTTCGCGGGGTTTGTCTGGTGTTAAGCGTGAAGCCATCTTTATTGGTGGGCGCGATATTGATCTTGCTATACAGATGTTGGCTGCCACTAAGCAAGCGATGTTTGCACCGTTTGCATGCTCTGCATTTGCTGACCCATCAGGTGCATTTACCACCTCTGCGGCGATGATTGCTAAGGTTGAATTCCACCTAAAAGCTCAATTTAACGAAGATTTAAGCGGTAAAACGTTGAGTGTATTCGGTGCAACGGGGCCTGTTGGTAGCTGTTCAGCCATTATTGCTGCACAGCAGGGCGCAGCTGTGCAGCTGGTTGCTTATAACTCCATGGCTGACGCCGAGAAAAAAGCTGAGGCCTGGAACGCTCAATATAAAGTCAATATGCAAGTGGTAGATGGCACGACAGAAGCCACTAAATTAAATGTTTTAGCGCAGGCTGATATTGTGATTTGTGCCGCCGCTGCCGGTATTCAAGTGATCAGCCAAGAGCATTTATCCCATGCCAAACAATTGAAAATTGTGGCGGATGTGAATGCTGTTGCGCCGATGGGTGTGCAGGGTGTGGGGGTGAGTGATGATGGTGTGCTTATTGCGGGTACTGAAGTTTATGGCATAGGCGCTATCGCAATTGGCCAGCTTAAATATCAAACACAACATCAATTGCTTAAACAGATGCTTGCGGCGGATCAACCGTTCGAAAAACCAAAGTATCTTGAGTTTATTGCAGCATTCAAGTTAGCGCGCGAGCTATTAAAAAAACAATCTTAATTATTGCCTTATCCGCGCGGCCCTTTGTTGTGGCCGCTACGCGGGCTGGCTATACTGTCACAGCGATTGATGCGTTTGCAGATAAGCAAACAGTAGAACTGGCTGAGGCAGCGATTGTTGTTGGTTATGGCAAATATGGATTTGATGCTGATACGTTGATGACAGCAATTGCTGAATTAAATGCTGGTCGATATATGGGTTTTATCTACGGAAGCGGCTTTGAAGCGCAGCCGGATTTATTGCAAAGAATTGCGGCGATTATTCCGTTGATTGGAAATACGGCTGAGGTAGTTGGTGCGGTTAAAGC
>CAINWC010000084.1 GCA_903854305.1 uncultured Pseudomonadota bacterium
TACTAGGGTTTAAATTACATGATTTGCAAAAAGAGTTAGTGGATGTATTTCAGTTGCCGCCGCTACTTTCCAAGCTGATGAAAGATGGTGCGTTGGGCGAACAGCGTGTGAGAAATGTAACGCTGGCGGTTAACCTTGCACGACACTCTGCAAATGGCTGGGATGATGCCGCATTGCCAGATGATTACAAAGATATTGCTGAGTTTTTACGCATGGATATTGATAGAGTGATGCGCATCGTAGGTGTGCCAACCACTTCATAGATTTTTAAATTGTTAATAGTGGCTATGCTAAAATGACTCCCTACATTATTTAGTTAGAATTTCATGGCAATCTCAATCAAAAATCAACAAGATATCGAAAAAATGCGTATTGCAGGCAAGCTTGCCTCTGAAGTACTTGATTTCATTACCCCGCATGTTGTGCATGGCATCACTACAGACCAGCTTGATAAGCTTTGCCACGACTATATTGTGGACGTACAACAAGCGATTCCCGCACCACTTAACTATGCACCTGGGGGCCACAAGCCCTACCCTAAATCGATTTGCACTTCTATTAATCAACAAATTTGTCATGGTGTACCTAGCGACAAAATGCTAAAAAATGGCGACATTGTCAATATAGATATTACCGTGATTAAAGATGGTTACCATGGCGATACTAGCCGCATGTTTTATGTGGGCGAAGTCACAAATCAAGCAAAACGCTTGTGTGAACTGACATATCAAGCCATGTGGTTAGGCATTGCCAAAGTAAAGCCAGGCGCTACATTAGGTGATATTGGCCATGCGATTCAAGTGTTTGCAGAAAAAAGTGGCTATAGCGTAGTGCGTGAATTTTGTGGTCACGGTATTGGCAAGGTGTTTCATGAAGACCCGCAAGTATTACATTATGGTAAAGCTGGCACAGGCGCGGTGCTTAAAGCCGGCATGATGTTTACCATTGAGCCGATGATTAACGCTGGCAAGCGCGATATTAAACAAATGCCTGATGGCTGGACGATTGTGACAAAAGATCGCAGCCTCTCCGCGCAATGGGAGCACACTATTTTAGTTACCGAAACAGGTTATGAAGTGATGACCTTATCTAGCGGAACGCCACCTACACCAGCATTTATTCAATCATAGAGGCTTTTTAAAAGTCTCTCTTTAAGCGCTCTTTTATTAAGATTATCTAAGTGAAAGTCCTTGTTGAACATTCAAAAGATCATCCCGCTGAAAAAGAAAAAGTCGCCTTTTGGCGGCAACATCTTAAGGATGGAATTTCTGCACTTAAAGCAGACTTTACCCAAACCCCAAATACCTCAAAATTATTCAAACAGCATTGCAAGTTAGTTGATCGCTTACTCGCCGAAATTTGGGCGCAAGCGCATATTGCTAAACAATGTTGTTTGATTGCAGTAGGTGGTTATGGTCGCGGCGAGCTTTATCCGCATTCAGATATTGACCTGCTCATTTTGCTGCCAGAACAATCGGCTGACAATACACTTTTCAATAGCAGCATAGAATTATTCATTGGCTTATTGTGGGATATTGGCTTGAATGTTGGTCATAGCGTACGAAGTCTGAGCGAGTGTATCGCTGAAGCACAAAAAGACATTACAGTACAAACTAATTTAATTGAATCGCGCCTATTGATTGGTGATACAACACTTTATCAAAGCTTTTTAAGTGATATTAATAGCACAATGAACGTGCAGGCTTTTTTTGCTACAAAACTTAAGGAGCAAGATAACAGACACGCCAAGTTCAACGACACCGCCTATAATTTAGAACCCAATATTAAAGAAAGTCCGGGCGGCTTGCGTGACTTGCATATGATCATGTGGCTAACGCGTAGCTTAAATATGTCTAAGGCCATCGGTTTACATGGTGACTTATTCAATAGCGCAAATGCGAGTAATGCTTGGTCTGTATTGGCTAAACAAAACATCATCACCTCACTTGAAGCACGTCAAATTCGGCTTCATGAAAAAAACCTGCAATTACTGCGCATACGCTTACATTTTTTAAGCAATCGGCGTGAAGATCGCTTGTTATTTGATTATCAAAATGAACTTGCCGCAACCTTAGGTTACATCAATACACCGCGTAAACGCGCCAGTGAACAGTTGATGCAAAGTTATTACCGTAGTGCTAAATTTGTGCAATTAATGAATGAAATTTTGCTTAAATTGCTCGCACAAAAACTATCGGCCACCCCCTCCGTCATCAAACCCATTAACGCCCATTTTGAAGCGCATAACCAACTGTTAGAAGCCAAAACAGCAGGCCTGTTGCAGCAACATCCCTCTTCAATTTTGGAAGTTTTTTTTGTGTTGCAACAACACCCTGAACTCAATGGCATGGGTGCCACATTATTGCGGAATTTGCAGCGCGTTAAAAAATTGGTCAATCGAGATTTTCGACAAAATTCACAAAATAAAAAGCGTTTTATTGAAATACTATCGCAAGCTAATGGCGTTAATCATGCCCTTAGGGCCATGAATCGTTATGGCATTTTAGGCTGCTATATTCCTGCGTTTGGTAAAATAATCGGCCAGATGCAGCATGATTTATTTCATGTATACACGGTAGATGAGCACATTCTCAATGTGCTGGCTAATTTGAGACGTTTTGCAAAGCCTGAACTTAAACATGAGTTTCCACTTTGCAGTCAGTTATTTGCAGCGTTTGATGCGCCGCATTTATTGTATTTAGCAGCGTTATTCCATGATATTGCCAAAGGGCGCGGCGGCGATCACTCTACACTTGGCACCGTAGATGCGATTAAGTTTTGCAAGCTGCATGGATTATCGAAAGCCGACCGCACGCTAGTTGCCTGGTTGGTAGCATCGCATTTAAAAATGTCATCTACTGCACAAAAGTCTGATTTATCAGACCCGAATGTCATCGAGTCTTTTGCTAATTTTGTACATAATGAACGCAATTTGGTTGCGCTTTATTTACTCACGGTTGCTGATATTCGAGGCACCAGCCCCGTGGTGTGGAATGCTTGGAAAGCGCGGCTATTAGAAAGCTTATTCAATGCAACAAAAAATGCCCTTATCTATGCACCTAGCCATCATCTGACAGACCACAACTTGTATTCACAACAAGCCATTTCAGCACGTAAGTTAGAAGCTACCGAGAAGTTAAATAAATTTGGCTTAAGCGCACATTCGTATGAACATTTATGGGAAAAGTTTGGCTCAAACTACTTTATTCGCCATGAAAGCGATGAAATTGCCTGGCACAGCCGCTTGCTCACCCCGCATTTAAATACCACCGACCCCATTGTTCGCGCACGCCTAAGCCCCAGTGGCGATGGCATTCAAGTGATGATTTACAGTAAAGATCAAAATGACCTATTTGCAAGAATCTGTAATTTCTTTGATCGCATGGGCTATAGCATAGTAGAAGCTAAAATTTACACCACAGAACATACCTATGCGCTAGATAGTTTTATTGTTTTAGATCAATCAGGTAAGTCAGTTAGTTACAGTGGTTTATTAAAATTTATTGAGGTCGAACTGACGCAAAAACTGGATGAAAATTTCCTGTTAGAAGCACCGCTGCAAGGTCGCATCAGCCGGCAGGTAAAGCACATGCCTATTCAAGCGCAAATCACCATTACCGCAGAAGCTGACAACAATAATCACAAGCTGGAGATTATTGCTAACGACCGCCCTGGCTTGCTAGCCACACTTGCGCATAAATTATTAATCCAAGAGATTGAATTACATAACGCAAAGATTAATACTTTAGGCAATCGTGCTGAAGATACCTTTTTAATCTCGGCCAGAAAAGGTCAAAAGTTAGATGATCAGCGTATCAAAATGCTAAAAGAAGCGCTGATTGCTGACATTTAAGTCATCATAATCCTGAGCCTTGTAGCGTAAAGTTCGCATGCTTATTGAAATACAATGTAGCGCACTGGCAATCTCAATTCACCTCACTCACCCAAAACCATTCGCTCAGACAATAAAAAACATGAGCCTATACGAGCCTCTACAAAAATCCAACAGTGAAGAAGAGTTAAAGACGCTTACATTAAAGTGCTAGGCTTAAAAGGCTACACCCACCCACAAGTGTATACCTTCGATTTTTTACACTAACCTGCTTTCGGAGTTGAAAACCCCTCCTACAGAAACTCTAAGCTCCATAAAAAAAGCCTTGAATAATCAAGGCTTTTTTACGTGAACTAACAAGTAGTGCAGCTCAATTGCAGACTAGCTATGTTTGTAATGTTTTTTCAATTGTTTAGTTACTTCCCAGTTTGATTTCATGCCTTTAGGGAATACAACAAAATCACCCGCTTTAATAACGACTGTTTCGCCACCTTGTGGTGTTACATGAATTTCGCCTTCAAGCACGTAAGCACTTTCTGTCATACCGAAATCTAGTGGGAATTTTGATGGTGCGCAATCCCAAATAGACCAGCTTGAAACGCCTAGCGCTTTTAATTTTTCTTCTGAAGGATTATGTTCTACGGTAATTTGACTCATTTTATTTCCTATAATAATTTATAAGTTGAAAATAAAAAACCGCTTGAAAGCGGCTTGTTTATTGGGTTCTTAGAGAGGTGTCATTTACATTTGTAGCCTGACAGCCTTACTTTACGTCATTAAAGCATTAACAAAAAACGTTTTATCTCTTGTCACGCTTTTATTGTTTTATTGTAGCAAACATCACTTTAGTGGTCAAAGTAAATGCAAAATAAAAAAGCAATTTTATTGCTAAGTTGCTTTATAAGACCTTTGTTAATTCTATAGACTTAGAAATTATGGTATTGATGGAGAGGTATTGGCTAATGATTACTAAGTGCTTGAATAACATTAATTAAATCCGGTAGA